>JBJERD010000071.1:0-4351 GCA_051882095.1 Oscillospiraceae bacterium | reverse complement strand
TCCTATCATGGTTGACGGAACCGGAATGTGCGGCGGCTGCCGTGTAACCGTAGGCGGAAAGATCAAGTACGCTTGTGTTGACGGTCCTGACTTTGACGGACATCAGGTGGATTTCGACGAGCTTATGAAGAGAAACAGTACTTATAAGGAGCAGGAAGCTGCTCACATTTGCAGACTGACCGGAGGTATGAGATGATGGCTAATATGAGTTTGACAAAGACACCTATTCCTGAGCAGGATCCTAAGGTGAGAGCCAGAAACTTTAAGGAAGTTACACTTGGATATACAGCAGAGCAGGCAATTGAAGAAGCAAAGAGATGTCTTAACTGCAAGACAAAGCCTTGTATGAACGGATGTCCTGTAAGCGTTAGGATCCCTGAGTTTATTGCTCAGGTAGCAGAGGGCAATTTTGAGGAAGCATATAAGATCATCAAGACAACTAATGCTCTTCCTGCCGTATGCGGACGTGTATGTCCTCAGGAAAACCAGTGTGAAGGCAAGTGCGTAAGAGGAATCAAGGGTGAGCCTGTTGGTATCGGACGTCTTGAGAGATTCTGCGCTGACTATATGATGGACAAGCCTGTTGAAGCTGAAAAGGCTGAGCCAAACGGTCATAAGGTAGCTGTAGTAGGTGCAGGTCCTTCAAGCCTTACTGTTGCAGGAGATCTTGCTAAGCTTGGCTATGATGTTACTATCTATGAGGCTTTCCATACAGCAGGCGGAGTTCTTATGTATGGTATTCCTGAATTCAGACTTCCAAAGACTATCGTTCAGCATGAGATCGACAACCTCATCAACATGGGCGTACATATCATGACAAACATGGTCATCGGTAAGGTTCTTTCTATCGACGAGCTTATGGGAATGGGTTATGAAGCTGTATTCGTAGGTTCGGGTGCAGGTCTTCCTAGATTTATGGGAATTGAAGGCGAAGGTCTTGTAGGCGTATATTCTGCAAACGAGTATCTCACAAGAATCAATCTCATGAAGGCTTATAAGGATGAGTATGCTACTCCTATCATGAAATCAAAGAATGTTGCTGTTGTCGGCGGCGGCAATGTTGCAATGGATGCTGCACGTTCTGCAATGAGACTTGGAGCTGAGCATGTATATATCGTTTACCGTCGTTCAATGGACGAGCTTCCTGCAAGAAAGGAAGAGGTTCATCACGCTCAGGAAGAGGGAATTGAATTCCTGGTTCTTAACAATCCTGTTAAGATCATCGGTGATGAGAACGGTCATGTCAAGGGCATGGAGTGCATCAAGATGGAGCTTGGCGAACCCGACGCAAGCGGAAGACGCCGCCCAGTAGCTGTTGAAGGTTCAAACTTTGAGCTTGAGGTAGATACAGCTATCATGTCTATCGGTACTTCACCTAACCCACTTATCAGAAGCACAACACCGGGTCTTGAAGCT
This sequence comes from Oscillospiraceae bacterium, assembly GCA_051882095.1. Taxonomy (GTDB): domain Bacteria; phylum Bacillota; class Clostridia; order Oscillospirales; family Ruminococcaceae; genus FB2012. Next base: position 2,935 of record JBJERD010000071.1, on the reverse strand, counting down.
AACGACCACGGTTGCCTTATTGTTAATGAAAATGAGGCTACAACTAAAGAAGGCGTATATGCAGGCGGCGACGCTGTAACAGGTGCAGCTACTGTTATCCTTGCTATGGGTGCAGGTAAAAAGGCTGCTGCTGCTATTGATGAGTACATCAAAAATAAATAAGTTTTACATATAGTGAAAACTATTTATGAATTCTCTTGAACTTTGAGGAAAAATCTGATATAATATTTTAATATATTAAGTTTGGAGGATTTTTTATGTATAATTTTTCAGCGTTAGCTGCATCACAGACAGATGGAACTGCAAATATACTTGTTACTTTAATTCCGCTTGTACTGGTCGTAGTATTTTTCTACTTTTTCATCATTCGTCCTCAGAAGAAACAGGATAAGAAGGACGCACAGATGAGAGATTCTCTCGAGATCGGTGATGAAGTAGTTACTAACGGCGGCATCGTCGGTATTGTGTTTTCTGTTAAGGATGATACGGTTGTCATTGAAACCGGCGGAGATCGTTCAAAGATCAGAGTTATGAAATGGGCTATTGCTAAAAATCTTACTGTTCATGACGAATAATTGATAACTTAACGGCTTGTTCCTTGAGAGCAAGCCGTTTTTATTTTAGCTTGTTGCTCCATTATTTGCCTGATGTTGTTACTGCATAGTTAAATATAGCTTTGGTAATAATTATAATATCAAAGCTACAGGAGTTAACTATGCAGTACAATAAGGTTGAGATAAGCGGAGTAAACACTTCCGATTTGATTATATTGAAAGAATCAGAGAAGACAGAGCTTTTAAAGAAAGCCCATTCCGGTGATAAAAAAGCCAGAGAGGATCTGATAAAGGGGAATCTTCGACTTGTTCTGAGTGTTTTACAGAGGTTTATAAACAGAGGAGAATCGGCAGACGATCTTTTTCAGGTAGGAGTAGTAGGACTTATAAAAGCAATTGATAATTTTGACGTTTCGCTGGATGTGAAATTTTCTACCTATGCGGTACCGATGATAATGGGTGAGTTGAGAAGATTTCTCCGTGATTTTCAGCCTATGAGAGTAAGCCGTTCTTTGCGTGATATGGCGTATAAAGCTATGCAGGCAAAGGAAAGTATTATGAACAGAACTCAAAGAGAACCATCTGTTGATGAGATTGCCCTAGAAATAGGCGCTAAACGCAGTGAAGTAGTCACCGCTCTCGAATCAATAAGCGACCCTATTTCAATTTATGAGCCTGTTTATTCCGATTCGGGTGACGCACTGTTCGTTCTCGACCAGCTTGGAGATAATAACGATGCCGCTCAATGGCTGGAGGAGCTTTCGATCAAAGAGGCTATTAACTCTTTGCAGCCAAGAGAAAAGAAAATCCTGTATCTGAGATTTTTTCAGGGAAAGACTCAAGTCGAGGTTGCCGAAAGTATCGGTATCTCTCAAGCACAGGTGTCCAGATTGGAAAAAGGAGCGCTGGACAGGATCAAAAGTCAGATATAATTCGATGATTTTCGACAATTATATATTAAATTTTAACGGTCTTATGATATTGTCTTTAAATATATCAAGAATAATTTAAATCTTCTGAATTCGATTGAAATCGCTTTCAAAATTTGATATACTATAATAAATATAGTAATAAATTTAGTGGGGCGAATGTGATGATAAAAACTAAATTGCTTTCTGCTGCTATAAGTGACGAATCAATATCGCTGCTTACGGATATTCTGTCGGCAAGAGGTTTTTTAGCTGTAAAATGCAAAAATGATATAATGAATATTGAGATAAATGCTTTTCACAATAAACCTCAGGTGGTCATAATCAACAGTGGGATTTATGATTACGAAACCGCTAAGTCATTGGTGAGAAGGCTGAAATATGCTGTAAGGATACCATTCATAATCAATATGTTTGAATACGAAGAGCGTAATAATATCTGCATGTTTGAAGGCCTGGGCGTTTCAAGGAGCTATTGTGCTCCCTTTGACCTTGAAAAGATAGCAGATGAAATACAGCAGCTTTGCGAGAATATCCCTGTCGATCCCAAGGCTTGTTATGACGATATAAGAACCAAGATATCCGAGCTACTGATGATGTTTAATTTTAACAACTCCAAATACGGATATAACTATGTCAGAGACGCTGTTTTTATACTTGTAACAGAAAAGCACCCAAAGCTTGTATTTTGCAGCGACATTTATCCTGCACTGGCTGAAAAGTATGAGACTACAGCTGCTTCTGTTGAGCGTTCCATGAGATCTGCCATTTCTGCGGCGTGGAATAATACTGATGAAAATATGCGCAATTTGTTCTTTAACATAAGCGCTCTCAAAAATAAGTGCAAACCCAGCAACAGTGAATTTGTAATTACACTTGCTGAGTACATAAGAAACGAGTTTAAGGATTATCTTGAACTGATAGAGCAGCAGAAGGGAACACCTTATACTATTTTTAATTAGTGTAATGAAACAAGCCGCCTCTTGCATATTTTTATGCAGGAGGTGGATTTTTATGATTTGCAGCTTTTCCGGCCTGCGCAATAAAGAAGTTGTCAATATGAAAACCGGGCTGAAGATCGGTTATGTGGACGATATAGAAATTGATACGGTAAGCGGAAGCGTTGTGTCTCTTATTGTCTTTGGCAGAGCCAGAGCCTTTGGAATAATGGGCAGGGACGAGGATATCGTTATAAAATGTAGCGATATCGAGCTTATAGGAGAAGATACTATTCTGGTCAAATTTCAGAATGATGCAGTTTGCACAAAAACAAAAACTTTTTCTGTAGAAAATTTGTTGAAATAATCTTTTATTTTTGCTTGAAAAAGCTGTCCGATTATGGTATAATATTAAAGCAATTCGCACGCCTGTGTTTTTGCTGTGGTTCCTGTATTTCAGGTGAAGGCAAGTCAAGCACGGCGGAGGATAAATTCATCCGGTTTTCCGGAAATA
>JBJERD010000070.1:0-4392 GCA_051882095.1 Oscillospiraceae bacterium | reverse complement strand
CGACATTCTCAAAATAAAAGGAATAAACACAAACCAGCAGTTCCCTTATATCGAGATCCCTCAGGCAAACGTTCCCAAGCCGGGCGAGCCTGCACCGCTTCTTAAAATCGCTCTGAAAGACGGCGACGAGTTCTTTGATATCTCGACGGGAGAAATGCACTCATTTTCTTCCGAAAATTCGGCTGATATTGAAAGCCACGTTTTTGCCGAGGCTGCAACTTCCATTACCGCTGCTGAGATCGTAGACGAGCAGGAAGAAACGGCAGAAGAGACCACCGAAGCATATAGTGAGCCTGCCGAAGCCGAAGCTTATACCGAAGCAGAACAGGCTGAAGAATATACTCAGCCTGCCGAAGAGATCACTCAGCCTGCTGAGGAATACACCGAACCGGCAGAACCTGAGATCCTGGAAGAAGAGCCCGTTCAGACAGTTAAGGTATCCGAGCCCGAGACAGCTGCTCCTCCTGTAATGGCTGCTCCTCCGATAGCGGAAGAAAAGCCTGCCAATGACGTAAAGACAGCGCCGTCTTTGAGAAAACCAAAGCCAAAGACAGTATCATTTAACACTCAGGAACAGCCTGCACAGCAGGAAGCTTCATTTGCCGATATGGGAAGCGCTGCACAGCCGTCTTATATCACAGGAAATGCCGAAAAGGCTCCCGAAGCGGAATCAAGCGTATCTGAGGAGAAAAAGGTCACGGTTGCTCCTCAGCTCAGAAAGAGAAATGCTCCTCCTGCCGAGCCTAAGCAGGTAACGACCGCTCCAAAGCTCAATAAGAGAAAAGAGGTCGTTCCTCCTAAGGTTGAAGAAGTTCCCCAGCCTGTTGAACAGCCTGCCGACCCCGAGAATACCGAAGAGGGCGAGGAAGAGCCAAACCTCTACACCGACGCACTCATCAAGATGCTTCGTTCAAACAGAAGCAGAAATCAGACCATGAAGGGCGTTGACACAAGGCACGTTTACAACGGCGGAGATTCCATGGAGGTCAAAAAGACCAACGAGCTTGCCATGGAAGATATCAACATGAAAAAATACGATTCTTCCCTGCTGGCTTCTCCTTACGGCGAATCCAATCCCGACAGAGTTCTCACCAGAGAAGAACAGTTCAGAGATATCAAGATAGACGATATGCTCAACCCTACATTGGGTTCAAAAACTACCAGAAGCACTTTTGAGCCTGACCCTATTGAACAGTTCAAAAAGAAAAAAGAAGAACAGAAAGCGTCCAGAAAGAAGCTTGCCAAGCTTACCGCAGTTCTCGCTGTTATTATCATCGCTTACTTTGCGCTGAAAATACTGGAGATTATTTAGCATCAGGCACAGACGTAAAAAAGCAGCCCGAATATTCCTTTAACGGAGTATTCGGGCTTGATTTTTGCAAAGATTCCATATCACGGCAGTATGCCTTGCTGTTCGTCGGCAGCCATATCCTTATAATAGTCCGCCAGCCTGTGCGCAAGCTCGCTGAGGGTAAGCACCGCTTCAGTCTTTACAGCCGAGTTTGAATAAATGCCCCTCTGTGACAGCTCCGATGCCGATCTGGCATACTCGACCGCCTTTTGAAGCCGTGCAGGCTCTTTTTCTCCGGAACAGGCTTTTGCAAGTTCAAGAAAAGCCTTTGCCTTTACTGCGCATATCTCGTCCTCAAACATATCGGACTCGGTGCTGAAATTTGCAGCCGCCATATAATCTCCCCTGCTGTAAAGCTCTTTCAACTCAATAAGCTCACCGTACGGGTCTGCTGCATTGTCTTCCGACTCGTTTGGCATAAGATACGCCAGCGGTACCTCCAGCACGTTGCTGAGATATTCCAGCGTTTTGACCGAAGGAGTAGCCGTGCCGCTCTCTATCTGGCTGAGCATATTCCTTGTGATAAAGCTGCCAACCACCTCAGCCTGAGTCATTTTCTTTGCAAGTCTTGCTTCTTTTATTCGTTTTCCCAAAGCCGCTTTGTCCATTGCCGACTCTTCCTTTCCACAGTGTAAATAAGATTTACTTATATAATAACAGATATCTTATTAAAAATCAAGTGTTTTCGCAAAATTTTTCTAATTTAATTTCTGTACAGGGAAAATCCCACGAAAATGCGTGCTTTAAGCCTTATCTAATTACGTATGCCCCCCTAGAATTGTAATAATAAAAAGCATGATTCGACTCCCCTAGCGGACAAGTCTTTCTTTTTCATCAAAAAATTTGCGCTCGCCTATTGACAAATGAAAAAATATGATTTATAATTAAGTAAATTAAATTTACATCAAGTTATAGGGTTAGAGAAACAGGGAGGTAATTATCATGAATGAATGGTGGGAGAGTTTAAGTACACTGCTGAGGATACTGTATTGCGTGGCTGCGCCGTCAACGCTTATTCTGCTTATCCAGACGCTGATGTCACTTTTCGGATTTCACGACGGCGGAAGCGGCACGGATTTTTCCGACACCTCGGGCATCGACTTTGACGCAGGCGGAATGGACGGAAACATAGACATTTCAAGCGGCGGCGATATGGGCGGTTTACACGATATCACGACCCACGACATCTCAGGACATCATCAGATACTTGACGGCGGAAACCCGTCAGACTTCACGTCGATGAGAATGTTCACGCTGCAAACTATCGTGGCGTTCCTTACGGTTTTCAGCTGGACTTCAATAGTAGCGGTACAGTCGGGTATGCCCCCTGTGCTTGGTATTACTATCGGTCTTGTGCTGGGATTTCTCACCATGTTCATGGTGGCGAAGATCATTCAGCTTTCCACAAAGCTTGCAGAAAACGGAACGCTCAATATGAAAAACTGCATAGGCGAATGTGCTACCGTTTATGTTCCCGTTCCGCCAAAAGGCAGCGGCGAGGGAAAGGTAACGCTGACTGTTCAAGGTCAGTTCAGAGAGCTTTCTGCGGTCACAAACGAGCCTGTCCTGCTTAAAACGGGAACGCAGGTGCGCATTACCGACCTGCGCGGCGACGACGTTGTTGTTGAGACTGAGGATTAGACTTCAACATGACTTTATTAGAACAGAAGAAAAAATTGTGTAAAATCTGTTGAAAAAAAGAACAAAACGGATTATAATAATAGTATGAGCTGTTTTCTCAGCAAAGTTTATATTCTTCACAGCTATGTGGAGCTTATATAAAAACGGCGGATATCGCCGCAAAAAATAATCAATTTTAGGAGGAACACAACATGAGCGGTGTAGAAACACTTGTTATCGTCTGCATTATAGTGGTAGTTCTTTTTGCTGCCATAGCAGGAATTTTATCAAGGTACAGAAAATGCCCGTCCGACAAGGTACTGGTCATCTACGGTAAGGTAGGAACAGATAAAAACGGTCAGACCAAGAGCGCAAAATGTATCCACGGAGGCGCTGCGTTTATCGTGCCTGTTATCCAGTCCTATCAGTACATGGATCTTACCCCTATCTCCATTAATGTAGACCTGAAAAACGCACTTTCAAAACAGAACATCAGAATCGACGTTCCCTCAAGATTTACAGTAGGAATTTCCACCGAACCGGGAGTAATGCAGAACGCTGCCGAAAGACTTCTCGGCTTGAAGCTTGTTGAGATACAGGAGCTTGCTAAGGATATCATCTTCGGTCAGCTGAGACTTATCATCGCTACGATGGATATTGAGGAGATAAACTCCGACCGTGACAAATTCCTTGTGGCGGTATCAAACAACGTTGAAATAGAGCTGAAAAAGATAGGTCTGAGACTTATCAACGTAAACGTAACTGATATCACCGACGAATCGGGATATCTGGAGTCTCTCGGTAAAGAAGCCGCTGCGAAGGCGATAAACGACGCTAAGCGTTCGGTTGCCGAAAAGCATAGAGACGGTGAGATCGGTCAAGCTAACGCTCAGAAGGATCAGCGTATTCAGGTTGCCGCCGCAAACGCATCAGCTATCGACGGTGAAAACGCCGCCAAGATCGAGGTCGCACAGTCGGAAGCAAACAGACGTGAGCGTGAGGCTGAGGCTCTTCGTCAGGCAACCGCAGCCGAAGCAGTTCAGGCGGCTAAGGCTAAGCAGGAAGCTTACATAGCTCAGCAGGACGCAGAGCGCACCCGTGCGGAGCTTGAAATGGCTACCCAGCAGGCTGACATTATCGTTAAGGCTCAGGTATCCAAGCAGCAGGCTGAGATCGCAGCCGAGGCGGAAGCAGAAGTTACACGCCGCAGGGCACGAGGCGAGGCAGACGCTATCTTCGCAAAAATGGAAGCCGAGGCTAAGGGTGCTCAGGAGATACTCTCAAAGCAGGCAGAAGGTATGAGACAGCTTGTTGAAGCTGCCGGCGGAGACGCAGACGCAGCAGTAAAGCTTATCGTTGCCGACAAGCTGGAGCAGCTGGTGGCTATTCAGGTAGAGGCTATCAAGAACATCAAGATAGAC
>JBJERD010000069.1:0-4414 GCA_051882095.1 Oscillospiraceae bacterium | reverse complement strand
TTTAAAATAACACTTGCACGTTCCTCCGACAAGCTTTTGACCGTTGCGAAAATACTGTATTTATCCAGGTTTGTTACAGGGTCGTAAATATAACTCCCCATTTCTTCGTCAATGCCGGAAAATTCAGATATATTCTGAATAATAAAATTGCCGCTGTTAAATCTATAACCGCTGAAAACAATTCTCTCCAACGAGTCGGGAAAATCAGCCTTGTATATGTTGTCAAGATCGTTTAAGTCCGCCGTTATACTGCCGTTATCGTTATATAATTCATACACGCTGCCCTTGATTCTCCGCATATTTACTTCATCTTCTTCAATACTTGTGAGTTTATCATCACTTAGCATTGTGTTATTGAAATCATCTCCGTTTAAAGAAATCACATCACAGCTGACAACTTTTGTTCCGTCAGCGCTTAATTTTATTTTACCGTAAATTTCTTCCGAGTACCGATTGCAGATAATAAGCTCTGACAGAAGATTCAAGCCTTTAATGTAAATATCGTTTTCAAAGCAGCGTGGATCCATCACAGCTTTGTGCTCAGTATCGGTAACATAGGTCAGTATTCCGTCGGAATAATCGGTTATTTTCGCTTCAAATTCGTTGATCACACCGCTGTCCGGCGACTCAGCTTTTGAGGTTTTATCTTTGGCAGCTGATGAACTTTCATATGCTGAATTGCTCACAGAGCTTTGATCTTGAATATTATTACATGAAGACAAAACAGCAGCTGTTATCAGCAACAAAACGATCGCTCTTTTCATTACTATCCTCTCATATCTACAAACAATTCTCCGGTTATGGCATTGACCTTTATATATTGCTTTGAAACATTTTCCGCCTCGGATTTTATCTCAAAGCACCACATGGGCTCATATTTCTTTTCTTTCAAATTATATTCTTCCGTTAATTTTTCTGCTTGTTCGGCATTTTCGCTGTTTATTCTGTCAATAGCAGGCTGGCTGGTCAAAAAGCAATACATAAGCCTGATATCTGAAAACTCAAGATGCATATAATCAGCAAGTTCCTTTTCAAGTATCTCGACAGCTTCGGTGACAGATATCATCTCATTCAATTCGGTCTTTTCCACTATCACGTTAGGAGCTGAGGCGTTGACCATTTTAATTCCGTCATCTCCATATATGCCGCTTATTGGCGAGAACGCCCAATAGACCATATTATCAGCATCATAGAGCAGGTATTCAGAGGATAGATACTGAAAAGAAACATTGTCTTTGGACAGACTGCATATAAACTCTGCATTACTGTCGTCAAGCAGTTTTATCGTTTCAACCTTTATTGTATAATCCGAATAAAATGATGACAGCAGTTTATTTATCTCCTCACTTATATTATCCGAAATATCGCCGATCGTTATATCATCATTGTTGAATTTAACCTTTTCGTTTTTGTCGATATATGTATCATACTCTTTTGATGAGCTGTCCGTTACAGAATAATCTTCTGATGTCAGACTCAGATCCATTCCCCAGTATGCTGACATATTTTCTCCCGCCTGATAGAGTACTCCGCCGTGCTCGTCGGTAAAAAGGTTATCTTCATTATAATTATCACCGTAAAAGCTGCGGTATATTTCGATTATGTCTTCTCTTGAAATATTATTCTTCGGAATATTGCAGCTAAGCTCATAAACCTTTGCGATATCAATGCTCTCTATATCTGAGGGGAGCTTAAACTTTTCGTAGTCCTTTTCAAGCAGGTTGGAATATCCCGTATATGCATCTGAAACAGCCGATTTTTGTGCATTATCAATCTCTTTATTATTCGCCTGATTTTCAAAGGCAGAACAGGATGTCAGCAGAGCTAATGACAGTATGATACATATAAGTTTTTTCATTTTGGGGGTCTCCTTGTCTATTGGGTCGGTTTTATAAAGATATCCATTATAATATGGGACTTACTCTTTTTAACCGGGTCAGTACATTATATTATTATAAGAATCGTAAACGAATATTTCTCCGGACTGCACATCAACACAAGCCGTAATGGTCGGGAGATAATCTACATAGTCCCAGTCGTACTCCAACAGTGTAAAGCACCACATTGGTCGATAATTACATTCCGCATTCATTTCAGTTATGCATACATATTTCAATGCCGCCTCTGTAACTCCATAAGTTCTTTGGGGCGCAAGGTATTCAGAAAGCATATTCTCTGCTTCGGACAAAGGGATTATTTTGTCTTTTATCTTTTTTACATCATTAATATGATAATAATACCGATTGTCGATTTGGGCGATCTTATTTTTGCCGGTAACTGTTATCTCCAGAAATGACGGCTTTATGTATTTCGTATCAATATCGGGAAAGCCGGCGTCGTTAACAAGAACGCCTTTGTATTTATGCTGATAACGCAGCGCACAATAGTTTGTTTTGTTATCTTTATTTTCAAGTATCAATATATCAGAAAGGACAAGCTCCTCGCCCTCATTGAAATACTCGGAATAATTACTGTTGATATAATCGGTGCAGTATTCGACCGTCTCTGAAACGCTTATTTTTTCATTCTCTGCTGTAAAATACTCATTAGTATAATCATCTGAAAAAGCATTGATTTTTTTAATTACCGTGTAGTTCTCACCGGGGCCTTTTTTCTGTGTTTCATTTCTGTCCCAAACAGTAAATGTACCCGAAGGATAATACTCCCCTCCGATATCTCCTTCGCCCGATAAATTCAAATAAGCGGATCCGTTATTCATTATTGTTATATCATTCAAATCCACCGTTTTTCCGGAAAATATCTCAGCTATTTTTTTACAGTATCCCTTTACTTCTTCATTTTCTAATTCTTTATCATCTTCCGTTGAAATCTCATAAAGCTCTTCTGCATCAACGCTCAATGGCTGGCACTTGAATACAAGGTTATCATGAGAACTAAAGGTATAATCAAGCAGTTCTTTTTTTGCTTCCCCGAAAGTTTTCTTGTTAGTTTCTTCTTCTCGGTCAAAGACTGTTAGTTTTAACACAATTGCTATAATTATCGCAACTATCAGTACAGCTGTAACTGCTATTTTTTTGTTGATCTTCTTCATATTAATGCTCCTTTAGTTTGAAAAACACTACGAACATTTTGTGTCTTTGCTTACTTTACATTATTGACAAATTCGACCTCTCCCGTAATGCAGTTTACAAGTGCAAATGTTTCATGCCACCAGCTGCAATCGAAATATATCGCCCAATAAGGGGTAAGCCTTATTGTATCCCCCGGAACATAGCCGGCTGTTGATTCTATACCGTTTGAATTGCCGATGTATTCGGGAAAATAGACAAGCTCTTCAAGAACCGCATCATAATCAGAATAGCCTGACAGCTTTTCACTTGTAATATCCATGGCTTCTTCCGGAGAGATGACACTATCAAGCTGCTGTTCTGTTTTCACATCAGTAAAGCCTTGAGTAACCGTAAACTGGCTTACAGCGTTTCCATTCATAAATGTACAAGTCGGACTGGTTATATCCGCCATATCTATGCTGTATTCGTTATTCAAAGACGGAATATCAAAGACAGGCAATCCTTTATAGTAAGTCCTGCATCTCATAATACCCGCTGTTGTGCCGTCATCAATTGTTTGAGTGCAAAATGTAAAAGGTCTTATCTCATTGGGATAATCCACCGATTTGGTAAAATCATCAATATACTGTTCACTGCTTGATATAAGCTCATCAACGGAAACTTTTTCTGTTCCGACAGTCAATTCCCGTGACTCGTTACCATTCACAGCAAAATTATCCGCAAAGCTTATAGAATCACCATACAGCACTCTGTTCAAACAACTTTTTTCACTCAATACAAATCCGCCTATAGATGTTACTATAGAAAAATATTTATCGTCTTCATATTTCAACTGCTGCAATAATCCTATCCCTTCATTTGCTTCTACCGCCTTTGAATCATAATCGGGGATATAGTGTTCAAACAGGGCATCTGATTGTTTATCAAAGTCACTGATATATGTCACATCATATATACCTATATCACCATGCATATAGATATCAAAGCTGTCTCCCAGTTTTATATTATCATAGTTCTTATTTCTTAAGCTTTCTTTATACTCTTCTTTCTTTGATGTCATTTCCGATACAGTCACCATTGATTTCTCCGTATTGCTGCTGCTTTCATTTTTCGGCGCATCAGCACAGGAAACTGCGGTCAATGCAAGGCATGACGCAAGAAATAATACACGTTTTTTCATTGTTTTCTCCTTATCTTCTTTGATATACTTGTTTTTAGTCGGAGAAGCAGTCAGGGACACTAACCAGCGCCGCTCTGAAACATCCTCTTTTATACTAACACTTATATCCAAATAAGTCAATAAAATTTTCTGTAATTAGAAGCTTTTTGTATGTATGCACAAATCAAGATGTGTCTTTTTGTATATAATGGTTTTCAGTTGG
>JBJERD010000068.1:0-4422 GCA_051882095.1 Oscillospiraceae bacterium | reverse complement strand
TGTTCGATACCGCACTTGAGCTTGGCAGCACATCGGGATTCTTCTGCGGCCACGACCACTACAACAATGCGTCAATCGAATACAAGGGTATTCGCCTGACCTACGGCATGAGCATTGATTATCTTGCAATGCCGGGCATTGAAAAGGAAACAAAACAGCGTGGTGCGGAGCTGATAACCATACACGCTGACAGTTCGTGGGAGTCTGAGCAGATACCGCTGGAGTCCATAACATGACAAAAAGCAGATGCTTTCTACTGTGAAAGCACCTGCTTTTTTATAGCCTGCTGTAAAGGAATTGAATATAGTAGTTTGGAAAACTTCTATATGAGCGCAATTCTTATCAGACGATACGCTATGCAGAAAGACAGGACTATGCCTTCTGTACACATTTACAGAGGACATAGTCCTTATCTTATGTTACTATATATCGAAATATGACTGCTTGATCTCGCCTGTATCCATTAAATGCTGTTTCCGACGATATTCGTGACAAGCTGATCGCAAGGGGTATCCCTGCGGAGGAAATTGCATACATTCACGATGCGAAAACCGAACAGCAGAAAGCTGACCTCTTTGATAAAGTCCGCAGCGGAGAAATCCGTGTACTGCTCGGTTCAACCGCCAAAATGGGTACGGGTACGAATGTCCAGAAGAAGCTGATCGCAGTCCACGACCTCGATATTCCATGGAGACCGGCTGATCTGGAACAGCGCGCCGGACGTATCATCAGACAGGGCAATGAGAACAAGAATGTTCAGATCTTCCGCTATGTCACCAAAGGCACGTTCGATGCTTACAGCTATCAAACTTTGGAGAACAAGCAGCGTTTTATCTCTCAGATCATGACGAGCAAGACTCCTGCGAGAAAGTGCGAAGATGTGGACCAGCAGGCACTCACTTATTCCGAAATCAAGGCTCTCTGCACAGGCGATGAGCGCATTAAGGAAAAACTGATGCTTGAAAATGAAGTGAAGGAACTGAGGGTACTCGCTGCGGAGCATAGGAACACGGTATTTGAAATGGAGGACAAGATCGCTCGTTTCCCTGAACAGGAGCAGAAACTCACTGCTATCCTCGATGATCTTCATACTGACCGTGAAGCTCTCCGAAAACTTCCAATTGATCCCGAACGCAAACTGCCCGTATTCAAGATCACCATTGGTGAAACTGAGTACACCGATAGAAAAGAAGCTGCTAAGGCTCTTGAAGATGCTGTGTTGGCTATCAAGTATGCCGATACACCTGTGAAAGTAGGCTCATTCCAGGGCTTTGACCTGAGCGTGACGGTAAACAGCAACATGATGGGCGGCGGTATGTCCGCTTGCCTGAAAGGGGCCGCTTCACATACCACTAAGCTGATTGAGAGCTTTGCCCACAACCTTAACCGTCTTGAAGCCGCCTTATACAACATTGACAGCAGAATTGAGCGTACTCAGACTGACCTTGCAAAACTCAGGCTTGACCATGAGGAAGCCCAAAAGATCGTAGCAGAGCCGTTCCCTCAGCAGGAGGAGCTTGACAGCAAAGAGGAAAGGTTGAAAGTCCTGACCGATGAACTGAATCAGGCGGCTATCGAAGCAAAGAAGAACGCTCCGAAGCGTGAAAAGACTTGCTACTTTGAGAGGGCTAAAATGAAGCGTGATGCGGCTCGACTTGCTAAAAAGCCGAGAACTGCGAAGGATAAACATAAGAGTAAGGATAAGGGAATTGAATAATCAACTTTGAATCCAGTGGAGTCAAAGTTAGGCTGTCATAGAAATATGGCAGCCTTTTTCTTTGTGTCGCAATTTGAAAAAATAAGTGTCGATAAAAAGTGACACAACCTATTGACAAGGCGCACAAAAGATGCTATAATATATGGTAAGATATTGTAGGAGATGGGAGTGCAGCTTATGGGCGAAAATAATCAAAAGATAAAATTACTCCGAATAATGGAGTATTTGCGTTCCGAATCAGAAGCAGGAAAGCCTGTTTCCACTAATCAAATAATCAATTACTTGAAAGGACATAATATATCCTGTGAGCGAAGAACACTTTACAAAGATATGGAACTCTTGATCGAAAGCGGTGCTAATATCGTCAAAACAGAGCTTGGCAGAGAAAACGCATATTACATTGACGAGGTTTCTCTATCTTTGGCAGAATTGAAGATACTGATAGATGCTGTTCAAGCCGCTAATTTTATCACCGATATAAAAACTGCGGAGCTTGTTGAGAAACTGCTTGCTTTCTCCGGCATAAGGCGTTCTGAGATCGTGAGAGATAATATTATTCTCTATAATAATCACAAGCATTCTAACGGTGATATTTATGAAAACATAGAGCAGATCGAGCTTGCAATACGGCAAAAAATGCAAGTGAGTTTTTACTACTTCGATTTAGATGAAAAGAAGAATCGTGTTTACCGTAAAGAAAAGAAGCGATACATTACTGATCCGGTCGCTTTAGTATTCAGTGAGGATAACTACTACCTTGTTGCGTATAGTCAAAAGTATCAGAATGCTGTAAATTACAGAGTTGACCGAATGGACACTGTAGAGGTAGAAGACACTCCGATATGTGAAGAAGCACAAATCAAGAAACGAAAAACCGGAAGTTATACAGAACAAGTTTTCAAGATGTATAACGGAGAAGCAGAGGAAGTGACACTTGAGTTTCCACCTGAACTCCTCGGTGCAGTATACGACAAATTTGGAGAAAAGACGATCATACGACACTCTGATGCTGACTGGCTCAAAATTAAAGTCACAGTTCAAATCAGTCCTCCCTTCTTTGGTTGGCTGTTCCAGTTCATGGGAAAAATGAGAATTATAGAGCCACTCAGTGTTCTGGAAAGGTATAATAAGTGTATTCGTGATACACTTGAGTGATAAACAAAAAATAACATATGGAGGTGTTGGTATGTATTACAAGGACACAGGCTTTCGTGCTTTATACAAGCACTTTATAGCCTTTCCTTTGAAGGACAATATAAGGCAGTGCATCGAGAACTATCCAAATGCTGAGAAGGCAAATTGTGTTTTAACTTACGGTTACATTGATCACGATGCTGGCTTAACTATGGAAGTATTGGCCGCAGGATTCAAAGACGGCGACGGTTTTGCATTTTTTGACACTTCCGTTGAAACAAGAGCCTTTATTCGTGTGGGTGCTGTAATTGACGATGAGTTCTTCTTTTTTGACGATGCAGACGGAGGATTGAGTAAAAAATACGCCGAAAAGCTCGATGTGTTAAAGCATTATGAGGTTTCAGAAGAAATTGAGGAAACCCGAAAAATGGGCTTTTTAGATAAGTCTCGTCACGATTTCTACCCTGACGATGTGATGGTTTACCTGACAAGAGAGGGCTTGAATCCAGAAGGTTGTTGGGTACGAATTATTGGTCTTGGCGATCATTTTATCATGGGAACACTTCTGAATGAGCCTGATCAGGACTTCGGTTATCATGAGGGCGAAAAGGTTGCGTTCTTTGTTCAGAAGCAGGAAGATGAGAGTGTTATCCTTTACACTGATATGACACCCAGCCGAAAACTGACCGCTGAGGATCTGGAAGATGGCACATTACTGAAAGAAGCGGTAGCAGTTTTCAATAAGGAAAGAACCGAAAATCACTTCTTGGATGTGCTTGAATTTCTCCGAGACAGCTATGTGTGGATTCCGTGCAATGCTGTTATGAGCGAAGCTGATATTGCTGAAATCGAACAGGCTGTTAAAGAATCCGGAGACGATCTTTCATCTATGATTGGCAAGACATTCAGCACTAAAGAGGCTGTTCGTATGATTCCTGACATTCTGCAAAACGGCGAACAATTCTTTTTCCCTATCTTTTCAAGTGTAGAAGAAATGGGAGAATACGGCGAACACTTCTCAAAAGTACAGAAGCATATCTTAGAGGTCATTCCAATGGCACGAAATAGCGAGAAGAATGTTGCCGGAATTGTGCTGAACGCATTTTCAGATTCGTTTATTTTAGATGCAGAACTTTTCGATATGATCGAGAATATGAAATCAAGATTGGAGTAAATAATAATGAGCGAACATAAGATAGATGTCATGTGGGACGATGCCCCCGTCGATGTATCGACCGAGGTCAACTTCATTTGGTCTATTGCCAATAAGCTGAGAGGTACATACCAGAGCGATAAGTACAAGGATGTTATCATTCCTATGGTCATTATCCGCCGCTTTGAGTGTGCATTGGAAGCTACGAAGCAGGCTGTCGTGGAGCAGTACAAGAAGAATCCTGCATATCCTGCAAAGGCTATGTGCCGTGTGTCGGGGTATCAGTTCTTCAATACGAGCGAATACACCCTTGCAGAGCTTGTGAACGATCCCGACCACCTTGCAGCGAATTTCAGAAACTATATCGAGGGCTTTTCTGCCAATGTGCAGGACATCATCAAAAGCCTTGACTTTGACA
>JBJERD010000067.1:0-4435 GCA_051882095.1 Oscillospiraceae bacterium | reverse complement strand
AGAAGGGTAAGGGGAAGCCCTGCGATAGAGGGCTTCCCCTTATACTGTGCATAAACTAAGTTTCTCGACAAACAAAAAGTCCGCAGCTGCGGACTTTTTGTGTTTTACTGCTGTTTATTATTTTCCTGCGAAAAGCGGCTTATCCCCGTGAAAACGGTAAATGCTATCTGCTTCTGATAATTCTCGTCCTGAAGCTTCAGGGATTCCTCCCGGTTGGATAAAAATCCGCACTCTACCATGACAGCAGGACATTTTGCGTTGTGAAGAAGATAAAGCTCGTCGCCCACAGGCTTTGTTTCACGGGTGTTTTCGGGCTGCAGATATGAAACGAACTGCTCTTTCATAATGCCTGCAAGCTTTTCGCTCTCTGCGCTTTTTTCGCTGTAGAACATCTGCGCTCCGTTGTATTTGCCGTCGGTGAACTGGTTCTGATGTATCGAAACGGCAATTGCACCGTCGTATTTGTTGAACAGTGCAAGACGGTTTTCCATATCGGACTTTTTCTGCTTTGCAAGACCCTCCACTCCGTCGCTGTGGATAGAAATATCCGATTCTCTGGTGCATACCGGCTGATAGCCCATAACGGTCAGAATATCTCTCAGCGACAGAGCAATGTTCAGATTTATGCCCTTTTCGGAAACGCCGTCCACAGAAACGCAGCCGCCGTCCATGCCGCCATGACCTGCGTCTATGACGACCACAGGCTTTTGGGGAGCGTCAGTAATTCTATCGGCGGCGGTCTCGACCGCAAGCCTATTTTCCGAAAAGCTGTTGCCAACCATTGCAATTCCCAGAATTAGCGCAAAGCAGACAAAGGTAAGTATCTGTTGTTTTTTCATGACAAGCTTCCTTTCAAGATAAGTTTGTACAAGTATATGCGGTGTGTTCTGTGAAAATTACTTTCAGAGGCTGTTGCTCGTCTGACGGAATTGGACATCGCACTCTGTAATAATGCAGAGCGCCGTTTTTTTATTTACAACAGGAAGTGATCAAGATGACGGGAGCTATGACCGAAACAAGAAAGATCGGTACGCCGGTGGGAAATGCAAAGGAGATCAATGAGCTGCTGAGACGTTACGGAGTAAAATTCGGAATTTATAAAAACGGCGTATTCAAGGAACAGTTTTTCCCCTTTGACCCTATCCCCAGAATTATTACGGCGGAGGATTTCAAGGGTATTGAAAAGGGACTTGTCCAGCGTGTGGACGCACTGAATATGTTTCTTTACGATATTTATCACGAGAAGAATATCATTAAGGACGGGGTGGTGCCCGAGGACTATATTTACTACCCCGAGGTAATGACCATAATCAAGTGCGGAAAATCTACAGAAAGACTTGATCTTTATTTCAGACTGAGATATCCCTTTGAGGCTATCGAGCTTGAATTTGAAAGACTTTGCGATAATCTCAGAAGCGTTCCCAAAAACACGCCTTACAGATATAACACCGCTCAGCTTTCGGTGCTGGTAGAAGCAATGGGTCTGGGCGCCGATTATGAGCAGCGTCTTGACGACGTTCTTTGCAGTCTTGGCAGACTTTTCGAGCAGAAATAGCATTTACGGCGGATCCGTTTGCTGCCGGCAGACGGGTCTGCGGCTTGTTTTTTTCCGGCAGGAAAGGGAGGCTTGATGTGAAGAAGCTTAATTTTTATTTTTCCACAAAACTTACATTTGACAATAACGTACACGACCATTCATTTGCTCTGCGCTGCGTTCCGATCGAAAACGACTCGCAGAAGATACTCTCGTGCGAGCTTGATATAACGCCGTTTGCTTCGACTCAGCGCACCGTTGACGCTTTCGGAAATACGGTAGTCAGCGGATATCTGAAAAAGGAGCACCGCTTTCTGGATTTTGAGGTGAGCGGAACTGCGGTCATCGACAGCTCTGTCTGCCGCACCGACCTTATGCCCTGCTATCGCTATCAGTCCGATTACACAAAGCCGGGCGACGGTCTGAAAGAGTTTTATAAAACCATTAAAGCCGATTGTAATGCTGACACGCCATTTGAGACCGCAGAGTATTTTGCCGACAGGCTGTCGCAGGTGTTTTCCTATGAAAAGAACGCCACCGATACAAAGACTACCGCAGAAGAAGCATTCGGGCTTAAAAAAGGAGTGTGTCAGGACTTTTCGCACATCATGCTCTCTCTTCTGAGGACGGAGGGTATCCCGTGCAGATATATTGCAGGTCTGGCAAGCTGCGACGGCGAGACTCACAGCTGGATAGAGGTCTGGGACGGCAGCCGCTGGCTGGGCTACGACCCCACAAACTGCTGTAAGGCTGACGACAATTATCTTGTTTTGTCCCAGGGACGTGATTTCGGAGACTGCGCCATCGACCGAGGAGTAATGTACGGCGCTTACACAAGGCAGCTCCAGCTTATCAATTCAAGACTGGGAGAACAGTAAAAGGTCAAATAAATGGGATGGGAGTAAAAAACATGGTGAAAACAGTAACGGAATCAATGCTGGCTGTAAACGAAAAGCTGAAGATAAAAAAATCCAGCATCACAAACGGCAGCAGCAAAAAGCGGATATGCGTAGTTACGGGTATCCACGGAGACGAGCTGGAGGGACAGTATCTTGCTTATCTGCTGGGCAGGCATATCAAGGACAATATCGGTCTGCTTGACGGCACGGTGGATATTTATCCTGCGCTCAATCCTATGGGAATAGATTCGATAACAAGGGGCATACCGCTGTTCGATCTTGATATGAACAGGATATTTCCCGGCTCAAAGGACGGAACCATGATGGAAAACGTCTGCGCCGCCATAATCGACGATATTGCGGGAGCAGACGTGTGCGTAGACGTTCATTCAAGCAATATTTTTCTTATGGAGCTTCCGCAGATACGCATAAGCGTGCCTACGGCGGAAACGCTTGTACCCTATGCAAAAATGCTCAACGTGGACTTCATATGGGTCCACGAATCGGCAACCGTTCTGGAATCGACCCTTGCCCACAGTCTTAACATGAGAGGTACAAAAACGCTTGTTGTTGAAATGGGCGTGGGAATGAGGATAACAAAGCAGTATTGTTATCAGCTTTTCGACGGCATACTTAATCTTATGCGCAATCTGGGAATGTGGAAGGGCGAAGAGATAAAGGTGCGCCAGCCTATTGTTTCGCTGAACGGCGCAGTGGGATTTGTAAACTCAAAGGCGGCTGGCATTTTTGTTCCGTCGGTGAATTTCGGCGACAGAGTAAAGGAAGGCGACGTTATCGGAGAGGTGGTGGATCCGCTGACAAGCGAGGTGCAGTCTGAGATAACGGCGGTTTGCGACGGACTGATATTTACGCTGAGGGAATATCCCATAGTTTACGGCGGTTCGTTGCTGGCAAGGATACTGAGCGACGATCCCGACGCAGTTATCGAGAGAGGAGGCGATCAGCAATGAGAAAGGAAACCTTGTATTCTCTCAGATCGCCATACCGTGAAAGCCTTGACGTGATAGGCTTTAAATTCGGCAGCGGAGAAAAGTCCATGGCAGTTGTGGGCGCACTGCGCGGAAACGAGGTGCAGCAGATGTACATCTGCTCTCAGCTTATTCAGGAGCTGAAAAAGCTTGAAAGCAGAGGAGAGATTGCTGACGGCAAAGAGATACTTGTTGTGCCCTGCGTGAATTATTATTCGATGAACATAGGCAAAAGGTTCTGGACAATGGACAATACCGACATTAACCGTATGTTCCCGGGATATGATCTGGGAGAGACCACTCAGCGCATTGCAGACGGCGTGTTCGTAAAGCTTCAGGGCTATGAGTACGGCGTTCAGCTGGCGAGCTTTTATCAGCGGGGCAACTTCATGCCGCATATAAAGCTGATGGATACGGGCTTTACTGACAAGGAGCTTATGAAGCAGTTCGGCTTGCAGTACGGTATAGTAAGAACTCCCAAGCCTTATGATACAACAACTCTCAACTACAACTGGCAGATATGGGAGACCAAAGCATTTTCAATGTTCACAAACGCAACTGACAGCATAGACGAGGAGTCTGCACAGACTGCGGTAAGAGCTATAATGCGCTTTATGGCGGCTCAGGGGATAATAGACCGCAAGATAAGAAACGGCTATAACACCGAGATAATCGACGAAGCCAACATAGCGCAGATACGTTCAAACAGCGGAGGCATTTTCCGCTCGACAGTAAAAACGGGCGACTTTGTTGAGGAAGGAGATGTGCTGGGCGAGATATCAGACCCTCTTGACGGCGAGCTCAGGTATGTTATACGGTCAAAGTATTCGGGCATAGTTTATTTTGAGTATGACAAACCGCTTATCAATGAAAAAACGGTGTGCTTCAAGATAATATGCGAATGAAAAGAGAAGCTGTTCTGAATAGGGGCAGCTTTTCGGTTAGTCAAGAAAGTGGGAAAATTAAAGCGCAGGCTCAAGCCCGGCGCTAGAGGGCTTGCGGGTTCTTAGGGC
>JBJERD010000066.1:0-4440 GCA_051882095.1 Oscillospiraceae bacterium | reverse complement strand
GGTAAATGTAACCGCCAGCAGACTGTCGGCAGGAATATTCGTTTCACGGTCGGCGAGAAGTCTGATAGTCCGCTCGATAAGCACGGCTGTTTTTCCGCTTCCTGCCGCTGCGGAAACTACTACTCCCCTGTCGGTAGTTTCAATGGCGTCACGCTGGTCGTCTGTCCATTTCAATTCAGCCATCAGCTCTCGCCTCCTTTCGTCTCGTCGATTATCATTTCAAGCTCGCTGTCAAGCTTTTCTTTATCTTCGTCGGTTATTATCCTTGGATTTTTCGGATTTGCATTTCCGCACACGCTGAAATAATCGCAGTAAGAGCATGGTATCTTGGCCTGTCTGCCCTTGCCCGTCTGAACGGGAGAAGCGGCAATATCGCCGTTTGCAAGCCTGTCCGCAAGCTCATAGACCTTTCTCAGCGCAAATTCTTCAAGCGCCTTGAAATAATCCTCTTTCACCGGCTGCTTTGCAGTTTTGGAAATGCTTCCGTCCTTATTGAACGAAAACAGCGACAGGTCTCCGCCGTACTTGCTGTTTAGCGCACCAATGGTGTTGATATTTGATATCATCAGACCGTCAGGCTTGAATTCCTTTGCTCTGCTTCTGAAAACAGACAGCTCGTCGATATCGTCCGACGGGAGTCCTCTTGCGGGAAATTCCTTCAGATGTGCGTACATTATTGCCGACGGTTCAAGCTTTCCGTCGGGATTAAGCTCGTTTACGCTCTTTGTCAGCGCAAGAAGATATATCATCATTTGTAGATTAAGTCCGCTGTAAAGCTCAGCAATATTGAATTTGGTGCTTCCAGTTTTGTAGTCCACGATCCTGAGAAAACGTCTGCCGTTTTCGTCCTCGTAGATATCCGCACGGTCTACGCTTCCACGGATATTTATGGTGTATCCCTTTTCAAGAGTCAGCTGCAAGATGCTTTCCTTGTTCTCTTTTGTCAGATCAAACTCAAATGCCGCAGGCTTGAACAGCGTGTCTTTAAGCTCCGTCTGAACAAGCTTTACGATATAAAACGCCGTTTGCTCATATCTGGCAAGCTCCTGCATGAACCTTGCGGTTTTTCCGAAATCTCCGCCCATTTGCTCGTCAAAATAAAGCATAAACTCACGGTGTATTTTTTCTTTAAGCTCCTCATCGCTGAAATTTACAAAGTTTTCGTTGTAAACTCGTCTGCCCTCCGATTCCTCGCTCATTATCATTTCAAGGCATCTGTGCATCAGATTGCCCTTGGACATCTGATTAAGCGAAACGTTATATGTGCGGAAAAGCTTAAGACCGTATTTGCAGAAATACAAAAACGGACATTTGTAAAAGTCGGAGACTCTCGTTGCGGAAATGTTAAGATCGTGTCCGAAAAACAGCTGTTTCGCCGTTTTTTCGGATATCCTGTGTGTAGAAGAAGCAGCGCAGGACTGAACAAAATCAAGCCTGTCCGAATACTGACGGGAATTTCTAAGAGACGCTTCCACCGACTTGATAAGGTCGGCTTTTCTTTTAAGCTTTTTATCCTCCGCAGACTTTTCTGCCGCAGGGTCTTCCACATTCTTTATTACCGCCGTCATATCCTTTGACTTTTCAAGATATTTATAATAAGCCGTGCGGTAAGATGTGCAGAAGAAATCTACAGGCAGCTCGCCTGCTTTCAGAGATTTTGGCTTTTCAAACATACGGCTTATCATCTTTACAAGCGGTGACGGATTTTTCACACCGCCCTGCAGATCGGTCTCGGTGCTGATGATATAAAGCTTGTCAGACGGCATCGTAACAGTCTGATAAACCACAAGACGTTCTTTTTCAACAGACGCCATAGCCGTTGAATTAAGGCTTATGTCCATATCCTTAAGCAGCCGCTTTTCTCTTTCGGTGATAAGTCCCTGCGGCTTTACGTCGGCAGGAAAAACGCCGTCGTTGACCTCCATAACGAACAACGCCTTTACACCCGTAAGCCTTGAACGCTCTGCTCCTGCACAGCGCACCGAATCGGTTTTCTGAGGCGGAGCCGACACGGTCATCTGCGATATCATAAGCTTGAAAAGCTCGTAAAATCTGCGAAGCGATATTGCTTCATCGCCCATGTTCTCGTATATCGACTGAACTGCGCCAAGCACCGTCATCCACAGCTGCTTTGAAGCTCTGCCCAGTTCAAGCTCGGTCTCGTTAGACGAACCGCTTGACCTTTTGACTACCGAATAAATCTCCTCCGACAGCTTTATCCCGTCAAGCAGCTCATAAAGAGCTTTGCAGATATCCTGTGCGGAAGCCTCTTTGCAAGCCTGTTTGAATTTCTCCAGCGGCTCGATCACCGCACGCCGTGTTTCGTTGATCTTTTTCGGCGGCTCTGCACCCTTTTCGGCAGCGGTGAAATCGCTTAGCCACATATCTCCCTGAACGTTCCACTTTACGCAGTAGTTTTCAAGGTCGCACACCTGATAGTCAAACAAGGTACAAAGGGGAGACTTTATGTATTTCAGGATATTCTCCGTTTTATACTCTTTTGTGAGAACGCAGTCAAAAATGCTTTTCAGATAAATGACCAGCGACGACTGCTCCGCCGACTGCCTTGAATCAATGAAGTATGGTATATCGTATCTTTCAAATGTTCCCTCGATAACATTTGACACATCGGAAAGCTCTCTTGCCGCAACAGCTATCTCGCCGAAACGATAGCCCTCCTCACGGACAAGTCTCATTATCTCGGAGCAGACATACTCGGTCTCCTCATAAATATCATTGGCGCTGACTAGCTGCACTCCTCCGCAGTCCGACGTTTTATCGGCAGCAGCAGCGTAAAGACTGCGGTTTATTGTTTCAAGCGCAGGCGAGCCGTAATCAAATTCCGCCGAATACTGCTCTTCAAATGGAACATTGTGAGCCATTGCAAGCCTTTTCAGGTTTTCTCTTGTTCTCACCGTGGTGGCAAAGGGCGTTCTTAAAAGGTCTGCGCCGTTCTCATTTGAAATTACAAGCGAAACCGTAACAGACTTCGCCTGACCGAGCATACTGTCGATGATGCTGTATTCATCCATGGAAAAGTCCGAAAATGCGTCGATAAAAATGCTTGTATCTTCAAAAAATCCGTTTTCCTTGACCAGCTTTGCGCACTCTCCCAGTGAAGTAAGCGAATCTTTCAGACCGGCGTTTGAAAGCTCGTCAAGATAGAACCTATAAAGCCTTGACAGGTCATAAAGCTTAGCACATACCGAACCGTCCAGCTTTTCGGAAGCTACTCTCAGCGCTTCCGGCGATATTCCCGACTGGATAAGCTCGCCCACAAGAGAAATAACCTGTGCAAGAAAGCTGCCCTTTTCAAGCGCCTTGCCGTAAAATCGCACGTCACGGGTCTCTTTGAGCTTTCTCACAGCCTTGTACATTGTTATTATTTTTGCGTTTTCATTGGCGTTTTCCTTTGAACCTCCGCCGTACTGCCTGCTCACAAGTTCTGCAAGACGATTAAAGCCCGCGGTCTTGATACGGTTGAATTTTTTTGCTCCAAGTATGCCGTAAAGCTTTTTATCATATTCAAAAGAGAACTGGTCGGGAACGATGACAAGCACATTTTCGCCGTTATCGCAAGCCTTGTCTATCATACCGCAGAATATCCCGTCTCTGCCGCTGTGAGCCGCTCCTGTTACAAATCTAAGCATAAAGCCTCCCCTTTTTTCTGTCCTGATATGGCAAACACCTTGTAAAAAGGCGTATCCCCTCACTATTAATGTTATCATACATTTTTAGCTTTGTCAATAAAAAAATGAGGTTTACTGTACAAATTATTGTACAGTAAACCTATTCAAACAACCGATCAAACAGCTCGAAGACAAAAAAAGTATATTCAATTTCCGTATCTTCCTCCGCCAAAGCAGCGTTTTCGTCCTCGCTTTCATCTTCAATGCTCATCGCTCCGCCAAGAACAAGCTGCGGAAAAAACAACGACATTTTTCCTGCCTGCCCCAGCTGCGGCTTAAAAAAAGAAGTAAGTATCACCGAAGTACAAAGTCCTGCGCAAAGCGCTCTGCTGAAAAACGTGAATTTTTCTGTCATAAAAATCAGCTCCCGATAATTAATTGTCCGTAAATTTGTACAATTAGATTATTGGAAGCCGTTTGTTTTTTTATTCAGCGGATAAAAATTTTATCCCAGAACTTTTTTTGCGATATCGCAGGATTCCTTTGCATCCTTTGCGTAGAAATCTGCGCCTATCTTTTCTGCGTAATCGGCGGTGAGGACTGCTCCGCCCACCATTATCTTGCAGTCAACATTGTTTTCTCTCAGCAGTCTTATGGTTTCCTCCATGCTGACAAGAGTTGTTGTCATCAGAGCAGAAAGTCCCACAAGGTGAACATCGTTTTCGATAGCGCAGTCAACCACTCGCTGACAGTCAACGTCCTTGCCGAGGTCGATCACATCATAACCGTAATTCTCAAGCAGCACCTTGAC
>JBJERD010000065.1:0-4468 GCA_051882095.1 Oscillospiraceae bacterium | reverse complement strand
GGTAAAATAGCTGTATACTGCATCAACAATGGCATGACCGTCTCCGCCGGCAACACCGTCGGCATAACAGGCATCATCAACAAAAGCCCAGCCCTTTTTGATAAACTGTGAAAAATGCAGCGACATATAATATCCGCCGTCGAGATAATAATAACCGCTCCACGGAGTATTAGCCGTTATCAGCTGCTTCTGACAGTAGGTAACTCCGTCGTAATAGGCAGCGACTACAGGCTGATATTCGTATAAGGTCATATATCCGCCGGGATACATGGTTATTATTCTGTTGGCTATATCAAGCAGACCGTTAATATCATTCATTCCCGAACCGCTCTCATCGAAACGATATGTTCCCTGAGCGTAGCTCATAGGCGAGCAGGCCTCGCTGAACCAAAGCTCTTTGCCGTTTTCGGCGGCAAGCTTTTTAGCCGTATCGGAAGACCAGCTTGTATAGTGACTTCCGATAACGTCAATTGCGTCCAGAAGCTCTTTGTCGTATGCCATTTCCTCTGCAATGTTCCATGAGCATACCTCGTCACCGCCTACGATTTTTATCTGCGAATATTCATAGGGACAGTCCTTTTCAGCCTTCAGGCTCTTAGAAAGATATTTTATCCAATCAGAATCATATGCCCTTTCATTTCTTACTGCGCTGACATAATCAAACTTTATGCCGTAGGTCTCATAGGCTGCGTCAAGAGTTTCCTTATACCACTTGTATCTTGCGGCATTGACGTCCTCCGCATTTGTCACCCACAAAGGCTCGCTCCAGAAAAGCATATCAAGAGTAAGGTCGGGGTTGATGGTTTTTGCATCGGCTGCAAGCTGATAGCCTGCGCCTCTTGTAGCGTCAGCCTTTTCGTCCTCGGTACGCTTTACCGTAGGCTCTGTTCCCGACGATGAATTGATGTCTGCTCCCATTTCAAGCTTTAGATGATTTACTCCGATTCCCTCGTCGGAAAAAATGTGCTTTAATATCTCCCAATAAGCTTCGGGATTTTCAGCCTTGTAATCAAGAAGCAGTCTTGATGAATTGTTTGCGCTGACCATTCCTGCTCCACGATAAAGCTTGTTTTCGGCAGTATTCGCTTTTGAACCGTCAATAATAATATCCATAGTTTTATCCTCTCCATAAGCTATAAGACCACTCATTGATGTCATGATCATCGCCGCCGTTACAGTCGCCGCTATGACACGTTTGAAAACGCCCATAGAAAAATAACCTCCTCAGACAAATAAGTTTCTATATACATTATCCGTCTGAAAAGGCTGTTTGTCAACTATAAATTTTTAGCGCACTCTAAAAATATGAACATCAAAGCTTATGCAAAAACTGCTCTCGGAACTGTGATGGCGAAACGTTTTCCTGATTTTTAAACACCATTCCGAAATATGTGGGGCTTGAAAAACCCACCTCACGGGAAATATCGGTTATGCTTTTCTCACCCTCCAGCAGCAAGGCTTTTGAAACGGATATCCGCTTTTTATCAGATATTCCACAGGTCGCATATTCATGCGCTTCTTGAACATTCTGCACAAATGCTGAGAGGAGACCTTAGCGTTATCCGCCAGCTCGCCCAGAGTTATGTCACGGTAGAAATTCCTGTCGATATAATTTACAGTCTGCAAAACTATGTCGGGGGCTTCGGTCAGACGTGACTTTTCAAGCAGCTGTTTTCTGACCTCCAGCGCCATTTCATAAATATAGACCGAGCTTTTTTCAGAAACGTTTATATTGCCCTGGGCAGCGGCAAATATCATGTCGAACAGTCGCAAATACTCGGCGGTATCTCTGAGACTGCCCAGCTCAAACTTGCCAAATCCCAGCTTTTTCATTGTTTCGCCGATCATATTTCCTCTGAAAACCAACCACGCAGTTTTCCATCTGTCATAACGGACGTAATATTTATGGGGAACTCCCGGAGAAAGATACAGGCAGCAACCCTTGCTAAGCAAATGCATTTCTCCCTCCGCCTCAAACACGCCCTCGCCCTCTAAGGTAACAAGGAACTGGTGAGAAATAAGACCTTTATCACGCACGATATTGTTTTCGGGATCGCACACTCCTATCCCCGTCAGATAAAACGGCAGATCTTCATTAAGTATCACGGGATAAATTATTTTCTGCATTTGCGGCTCCCCTTTCAGCCTTATCACTTACTGATGATATTATAGCATTTTTTTCATATCAAATCAAGCCGACGGCTTTTTATAATACACAAAAAAGAGGAGCACATTCATGCTCCTCTTAATTCAGCGAAAGATTATTTCATTTTATTCTTTCTTTTGCGAGCGATCAAAACCGCTGCGCCGGATATTATTACCGCACCATAGCTTATAGCTGCGCCCGTCACAGGGTTTGGCTCTTCGTCGTCCGGCTTTACCGGAGTTTCGGGCTCGGTCGGCTTTGTCGGCTCAGTTGGCTCGGTCGGCTCTGTCGGCTCAGTCGGCTCAGTTGGCTCAGTTGGCTCAGTTGGCTCGGTTGGCTCAGTCGGCTCGGTTGGCTCGGTCGGCTCGGTCGGCTCGGTCGGCTCAGTTGGCTCAGTCGGTGCCTCTGTGATTATAAACTCAGCAGTCATGATGTCGCTGACATTCATGCCGTCCTTTACGGCTATCGCCTTGATAGTCGTTGACTCGCTTACAAGTATCTCACCTGTGTATTTGGTGCTTTCCGTAGTAGGATCACTGCCGTCTGTGGTGTAATAGATCTCTGCATCTTCGATTGGACAGGTTATCGTAACCGTCTGCTGGCTGCTGAATTCTCCTCCTTCGGGAGAGATAACAGGCATCGGAGCGTCAGGCTTGATCACCGTTATCATGATCTCTGTAGATTTGTCGCCGTAAGATACTGTTACGGTCTGCTCACCCTCAACTGTGCTGTCAAATCCTGTTACCATATCAGGCGTGATAGGAACATTTTCTTCTGCGCCGTTATCGTAGTAAACGATCAACTGTGCATCTGTAAGGTCAAGCTCTTCGCCGTACAGATAATCTACTTTTGAAAGTCCTGTTACCTCAATGCGGTCGATATGATCTTTCAGTATCTTCACAGTGACCTCTTGTGTCAGCTGGTCAAAATTGCCTTCGCCGTCATCGGGGATAAATACCGCAATATAAGTGCTTGTATCGTCATCGCCCGGAATAGCTTCATCGTCTATGACCCATTTGCCGCCGATAACTTTATCGCCTATCTTTACAATCAATCCCGTAACCGTATAATCGCTTATACTGTCGCCGAAATATCCTACTGCTTCGCCTGTACCTTCAATAACAGGCTCGCCCTTAGCGATCTCAACATTAAGATTCTGAACAGCAGTTCCGACCGTTCCGTTGTAGTTATCGTCTCCCACTATCTTGTAGTAAACCGTATAATCGCCAACGCCCTTACCTGTCGGGATCGTCGATGTAAAGGTCTCGCCGTCAAGGCTGTACTGGAATATTCCTCCGGTGGTTGTTCCCGGAATAATAAGTTCCTGTGGCTCGCCCGTGTATTTCAGTCCTGTTTTTGCTGTCGGCTCTGTTACAGTCGGGTCTGCCTTTGCAATTACTACGTCAAAGCTGTCTGCATCTGTATCGTTGTAATTGCTGTCGCCTACTACCTTGTAGTAAACTGTGTAAGTGTCTGCATTTTTGCCTGTCGGGATTGCAGTTGTATATTCCTCACCGTCAAGGCTGTATACCATTGTTCCGCCGGTAGTTATGCCTGCGGTGATGAGTGCCTGCGCCTCGCCTGTGTATTTCAGCCCTGTCTTTGCTGTCGGAGCTGTTACACTTGGGTCTGCCTTTGCAATTACTACATCAAAGCTGTCTCCAGCTGCATCGTTGTAGTTGCTATCGCCGACTACCTTATAGTATACCGTGTAAGTATCTGCATTTTTACCTGTCGGGATTGCAGTTGTATATTCCTCACCGTCAAGGCTGTATACCATTGTTCCGCCAGTAGTTGTTCCTGCGGTGATGAGTGCCTGGGCTTCGTCTGTGTATTTCAGTCCTGTTTTTGCTGTCGGAGCTGTTACTCTTGGGTCTGCCTTGTAGATCTTGACATCAAAGCTGTCACCAGCCATGTCGTTGAAGTTGCTATCGCCTACTACCTTGTAGTAAACTGTATAGCTGTCTGCATTTTTGCCTGTCGGGATTGTAGTTGAATACTCCTCACCGTCAAGGCTATATACCATTGTTCCGCCGGTTGTTGTTCCTGCGGTAATAAGTTTCTGAGCTTCGCCTGTGTATTTCAGTCCTGTCTTTGCAACGGGAGCTGTTACACTTGGGTCTGCCTTTGCGATTACTACATCAAAGCTGTCACCGGCTGCATCGTTGTAGTTGCTATCGCCTACTACCTTGTAGTATACTGTATAGCTGTCCGCATTTTTGCATGTCGGAATTTCTTCCGAATACTCTTCCCCGTCAAGGCTGTAAACCATTGTTCCGCCGGTTGTTGTTCCTGCGGTAATAAGTTTCTGAGCTTCGCCTG
>JBJERD010000064.1:0-4472 GCA_051882095.1 Oscillospiraceae bacterium | reverse complement strand
CTTGGAGCGCAGTCGATGTGTGACCATGTTCTTTCGGCAAACGAGAGAGGTCACACCGCTCAGAATGTTGCAGATGCCGCAAAGCTCATAAAAAGCTACGGCTGCTTTGAGCTTGGTCTGCAAATGATGGTGGGGCTTTATAAAAGTTCTCCTGAGGACGAAATAAAAACGTGGAACAGCATAGCGGCGCTCAGTCCCGATACCGTGCGGATATATCCTGTTGTGATATTAGAGGGCACAAAGCTTGGCGAGCTTTATAAAAGCGGCGAATACGTTCCGTTTTCGTTTGATACGGCAGTGGGTCTGTGTGCGGATTTTCTTGCAGACGCACATAAGCGGAATATCGACGTAATAAAAATGGGGCTTCACGCCTCGGAGATAGTGGAAAGTCAGGCGCTTGGCGGATTTTATCACCCTGCTTTCAGAGAGCTTTGCGAGGGTCTTAACTATCGCAGAGAGATAGAATCGGCATTAAACGGCTGCGGAAATAATATATACGAGGCGGAGATCGCCGTCCCTGCCAGAGAACTAAGCAAGGCGCAGGGACATAAAAAAAGCAATATAGAATATTTTGTTCAAAAGGGGATCACGCTGAAAGTCATTCCCGATAAGCAATTGACATCAATAAAGATAATTTTGATCAAAGAACGGCGGTGAGAATATGTATCTTAAATCATTGGAGCTTCATGGCTTCAAATCATTTCCCGATAAAATAAAGCTGGAATTCAATAAGGGCATATCCGCCGTTGTAGGACCAAACGGTTCGGGAAAATCCAATATCGGCGACGCAATGCGCTGGGTAATGGGTGAGCAGTCCTCAAAAACACTTCGTGGCGGAAAAATGGAGGACGTTATTTTCGACGGCTCAAAATCCCGCCCCAGAGCAGGCTTTGCACAGGTAACTCTCACTATCGACAACGAGGACAGAGCGCTGAATATTGAGTCCGATTTGGTTTCGGTGTCCAGAAAATTGTACAGAAACGGTGACAGCGAATATCTTATAAACGGCGCAAACGTCCGACTGAAAGATATAACCGAGCTGTTTATGGATACAGGTCTCGGACGTGACGGATATTCAATAATCGGTCAGGGCAAGATAGCCGATATCGTCAGCAGCAAATCCACCGAGCGGCGAGAGATATTTGAAGAAGCCGCCGGAATATCAAAATTCAGATATAAAAAGGAAGAAGCGCAGCGAAAGCTTGTTTCAGCCGAGGATAATATCAGCCGTCTCAACGATATTCTTGCCGAGCTGGAGGACAGGATAGGACCTCTTGAAAAGCAATGCGAAAAGGCTAAGAAGTTCCGTGTCCTCGACGATGAAAAGCGCAGCCTTGAAATATCCGTGTGGGTACATAAGCTGGACGAGTTTTCACAGTCAATAAACGGCTACGAACAAAAGCTGGAGTCGCTGAATATCCAGTATACCGCTCTGGCAGACGAGCTTGAAAGCCTTGAAAATTCGATTGAAGACGCTTTTGCAATGAGCGCCGAAAAATCTGTGCTTATCGACGAGCTGAGAGATAAGATACACAGCGTTGAGCTTGAAAACTCTCAGGCTGACGCAAAGATAGCTGTTCTTGAAAACGATATCGTTCACCTTGAAGAGGCTGTAAGCCAGCTGAAAGAGCAGATAGAACAGTCGAGAAATTCAAAATATTTTCTTGAAACAGAGCTTGAAAAGCGCAAAGATGATTTAAATGCCTTTGCCGATTCAAAGCAAAATCTTGCCGATAATATAGCTTCAACAGAGAAGAAATTCTCGGAGCTTCAGTCGAAATCCGAAGAGTTTGACAAGGCGATGTCCGAATCGAACAACAGCATTACAGGGCTATACCTGAAAAAGTCTGAGCTCAGCTACCGTCTGGAGGCTGCTAAGAACAATCAGTGCGAGGCTCAGGAAAGCCTTGAAACGGCTTTGGAGGAAAAGCAGGATATAGAAAGCAAATCCCGTTTTACCGAGAGCGAGCTTAAAAATCTGCGCAGCTCAAAGGAAAAGACCTCAGAAAAGAAAACCGAGCAGAACAACAGACTGCAAGGCTTTTCAAAGCTGCTTGAAAGCAAGTCCTCAAAGCTTGCAAATGCAGAAAAGCAGTATTCCGAAACAGATATGAAGCTCCGTGAAACAACGCAGAAGCTTGCGCTGCTCAATGATCTTGAAAACTCCATGGAGGGCTTTGCTTTCAGCGTAAAGCACATCATGAACGCATCAAAGCAGGGCAGGATATCGGGCATATGCGGCTCGGTGGCACAGCTTATTTCGGTGGAGCCTAAGTATTCTGTTGCCATTGAAACTGCGCTGGGCGGCGCATTGCAGAATATCGTAGTGGAAAACGAGGATACTGCCAAGCGTTCTATCCGCCTGCTGAAAGAGTCAAAAGCAGGACGTGCAACATTCCTGCCGCTTACATCGGTAAAGGGTCAGCGTTACAATAACTGTCCCGACGGCGAAGAGGGCTACGTTGCAATGGGCAGCGACCTTGTTAAATATGACAAGCGATACAGCGGAGTAATAGAGTACCTGCTGGGAAGAATATGCATAGCCGAGGATATAGACCTTGCCGCAGAGATCGCCAAAAAGTACGGCTATAAGTTCAGGATAGTAACTCTTGACGGTCAGGTGATAAACGCAGGCGGCTCTTTCACGGGAGGAAGCGTTTCAAAGAATACGGGTATTCTCACACGAAAAAACGAGATAGAAAAGCTTGAAGCAAGCAAGAATAAGCTTGACCGGGAGTCCGCAGTACTTAAAGCTTCAAAGGAAAAGCTTTCGCAGGAAAACGCCAAGCTTTCCGCCGATATTGAGGGCGTAAAGGAGCAGCTTGACATTCTGTCAAAGGAAGAGCTGCGGCTGGAGCTTGAAATAAAGAGAGTTTCCGAATACTCAGAGCAGTATGAAGAAAGGCTTGCGGCAATAGATTCCGATATCCAAGTTTTAAAGGAAAAGCTTGTATCGGCGCAGTGCGAGATAGATTCGTCAAACGACCTGCTCGCACGGACAGATAAAGAAATAATAGAAAAAGAAGCGGAGCTTGAACAGTCGCAGAATACTCTAAACAGCATGAGAAGCGACAGAGAAAAGCTTTCAGAACAGTTATCTTCACTTAAAATGAAGTCGATAGAGCTTTCAAAGGACGAAGAAGCCTGCCGCCTGTCTATAGAGCAGCTTAAAGCTTCTATTGCAGGCAGCGACGACGACAGCGGAAAGCTGGAAGAAAAAATAGCTCTCAACGGTCAGACTATCGAGGATAAAAAGGCTGAGATAGAAAGAATAAAAACCGTTACGGCAGGTTCTTCCGATGTTATTTCGGGTATTCAGGCGGATATCTCAAAGGCACAGCAGGAGCACAGCGAATTTGATATCAAGGCCAACAAGCTGAGAGCCGAGCAGAAAATCAAAATGGACGAGAAAGAAACTCTTTCAAACGAGGTCAACAGAGTTTCGGAGCGGAAGCTTTCTTGTACAGCCGATTTTGATAAGCTCGTGGCTCAGCTGTGGGACGAATACGAGCTTACCAGAACAGAGGCAGAGCAGCAGTCGCAGAAGCTTGACGACATATTTGAAGCCAACAAGCGCCTGACCGAGCTGCGCAATAAGATCAAAAATCTGGGTCATGTAAATTTGGGAGCGATCGAAGAATATGCCGAGGTCTCGGAGCGGTATGAGTTCATGAAAAATCAGCTCAATGATGTAAATACTTCTAAGCAGGAGCTTGAAGAACTGATAGATACCCTTACCGAGAAGATGAAGGATATGTTTATCGAGAGTTTTGACAAGATAAACAGCAACTTCAAGGAGATATTCGCCGAGCTTTTCGGCGGCGGAAAGGGAGAACTTTCTCTTACCGACCCCGAAAATGTTCTCGAATGTGGTATAGATATAAAGGTGGAGCCTCCGGGAAAGGTCATCAAGAACCTTTCGCTGCTGTCGGGCGGAGAGCAGTCGTTTGTGGCGATATGCATTTATTTCTCAATACTGAAAATAAGACCTTCGCCCTTCTGCCTGCTTGATGAGATAGAGGCTGCGCTTGACGATATCAACGTAACCAAATACGCTCAGTATCTTCACAGATTTACCGATACTACGCAGTTTATCACTATAACCCACAGACGTGGTACGATGGAGGAGGCTGACGTTCTTTACGGCGTTACCATGCAGGAGGACGGAATTTCTAAGCTTCTGAAAATGAATCTTGAAGATACAAATCAAATGAAATTTGAATAGAGAATGGAGTGAGCAAAATGGGATTTTTTGAAAAGCTGAAAGCAGGTCTGAAAAAGACCAAGGATTCCATGATGGGAAAGATCGAAAGTCTGCTTAATTCGTTTACAAAAATAGACGAGGATCTTTTTGAAGAGCTTGAAGAGACCTTGATAATGTGCGATATCGGCGTGACCACTTCGATGAAGATATGCGCCGAGCTTCGCAGCAGAGTAAAAAGTCAGGGAGTTAAAGAACCATCTCAGATTAA
>JBJERD010000063.1:0-4484 GCA_051882095.1 Oscillospiraceae bacterium | reverse complement strand
AAGTGAAATGAGTGTTGACGCTATGATACAGACTTATCTTATGGACGAAAGTGATGACGCTGCTGAAACGTTTCTCAAGCGTTTCGACAAGGACTGGAAACGTTACAACAGAGATCTGATCGAAAAAGTCCGGAAATATGAGGAGGGATTAAAATGACGAAATCAACCACTGCTGCTGCAACGGAGGCTAATCCAACCAATGCACCGGCTAAGAAGAAAAAGCCTATGTCAAAACGTATGAAGACCTATATTATAATGGTACTGCCTGCGTTGATACTGTTTGCGGCTTTTAATACCATTCCTTTGATAACAGGAGCATATTACAGCCTTACAAACTATCGTGGTTACGGTACATACGAATTTGTAGGTCTAAGAAACTTCGTGGATCTGTTTCAGGACGCAAGAGTAGGAAAGTCCTACCTGTTCACATTCAAATATGCAATATGCGGAACAGTGCTTGTGAACGTCATTTCCCTTTTGATTGCTATGGCGCTTAACAGCAAGATCAAATTTAAAAGCACACTCAGAGGAGTATATTTCCTGCCGAATATTCTCGGCGGACTGGTAGTCGGATATATTTTCAGCTTTTTATTCACATACATTATTCCCGCTGTTGCAAACACTCTGGGAATCGGCTTCCTGCAAAACAGTATTCTCGCAAGCGAATCTTGGGCCTGGGTCGGTGTACTTATCGTCGGCGTATGGCAGACCGTAGCTATGAACACGATCATCTACATCTCAGGTCTTCAGACTATCCCTGCTGACATTTATGAAGCAAGCTCTATCGACGGTGCAGGCAAGCTTTACACTTTCAGAAAGCTTACTTTGCCGCTGCTTATCCCGTTTATTTCGACAAATCTCATTTTAAGTACAAAGAATATGCTTATGGTATTCGACCAGATCATGTCACTGACAAAGGGCGGTCCGGCTCAGAGCACAGAGTCTATCTCGTACCTCATCTACCGTAACGGTATGGACGGCGGACAGTTCGGTTTCCAGAGCGCAAACGCAGTTGTATTCTTTATCCTGATCGTGACTATTTCTGTAATTCAGATGAGAATAACAAGCAAAAAGGAGGAACAGTTATGAGTGAGAATCAAAAGAAAAATTTTGTTCCTGAAGAAATTAAGGTTCGTATAAAAACAGCCGATGAGATAAAAAACGACAAGGATATGCGTTCTAACAAGCTTCTTACTATAATACTGATACTCGGATGTATTACGGTATTGTTTCCTCTCTATATGACCATAGTAATTGCTTTGAAATCGCCCTCTGAAATGACGAACGATATCTACGGCGCACTGAGTCTTCCGCAGACTTTCAGCCTTGACAACTTCAAAGAGGCAATGAGAGTCACTGATTTCTGGCACTCTCTCGCAAACAGCGTACTTATCACAGGCATAACGATTGTTCTGTCACTGGTGATACATTCAATGGCAGGCTATGCGATAGGCAGGACAATGGCAAAGCATAAGGGCTTTAAGTTCATTTATTTCTACATCGTAAGCGGAATGTTCGTACCCTTTGCTATCCTTATGATGCCTCTTGTAAAGCAGACAGCAAGGCTCGGTATCGACAATATGTTCGGAGTAATAATTCTTTATGTTGTATTCTATATGCCGATGAACGTAATGCTCTATTCGGGATATCTGAAAAACGTTCCGCTCGCTATGGAAGAAGCTGCCGATATTGACGGAGCTTCCGCATGGAAAACATACTGGACGATCATCTTCCCTATGATGAAGCCAATGCACGCAACCGTAGCCGTTCTTACCGCTTTAGGTACATGGAACGACGTTATGACTCCGCTTGTAATCATGTCCGGCTCAGAAAGGACAACTCTCCCTCTTGCACAGCTTAACTTCCAGACTCAGTTCGGAACAAACTACAACCTTGCGTTTGCTTCATACTTGCTCTCGCTTATCCCGATCCTTATATTCTATCTGATCTGTCAGAAGCAGATAATCGGCGGTATCGCAAACGGTGCAGTAAAGGGCTGAATAAACAGGAACTTTATTACTACGATATTTGGTATCTGTGGTTTTGTGCCGCAGATACCAAACTAATAAAGAGAGGTTTTTGATATGAATTTACAGAATAAAATTATGCTCATAACCTATGCAGACAGTATGGGAAAAAATCTTAAGGAACTTCATAAGGTTCTGAACGACAACTATAAGGACGCTGTAGGCGGAGTGCATATTCTTCCGTTTTTTCCATCGTCTGCTGACAGAGGCTTTGCACCGATGCGTTATGACAAGGTTGACGAGACATTCGGTGATTTTTCAGACGTTGAAGCTATCGGAAAGGACTACTACCTGATGTTTGACTTTATGGTCAATCATATTTCCGCAAGTTCAGAATATTTTCAGGATTTTCTCAAAAACAAGGAAGATTCGGAGTATAAAGACTTTTTCATTCGCTACAGCAAATTCTGGGGCGGCGAACCTACGCAGGAGCAGATAGACAAGATCTACAAAAGGAAGCCCCGCGCGCCGTATATCGAGGCTGAATTTGCCGACGGAAGCAAGGAAAAAATCTGGTGCACATTCTGCGAGGAGCAGATAGACCTTGACGTTACGACAGATAAGACAAAGGACTTTATCCGCCGTACTCTGAAAGATATGTGCAGCCACGGCGCCGCAGTTATTCGTCTTGATGCTTTCGCATATGCGGTAAAGAAAGCTGACACCGGCTGTTTCTTTATAGAACCGGACATCTGGGAGCTGCTTTACGATATCGAAAAGATAGTGAAAGAGGAAAATGCAGAGATACTGCCGGAGATCCACGAGCATTATACCATTCCCATGAAAATTGCGGACAAGGGTTTCTGGATATATGACTTTGCACTGCCGGTGCTTACACTTCACGCCCTTTACAATCACACGGGAAAGTATCTCAAAGACTGGTTTGAAAAGTGTCCCATGAAGCAGTTTACAACACTTGATACTCACGACGGTATAGGCATAGTTGACGTAAAGGATCTGCTTCCCGACGAAGAGATCGACGCTGTAAAGGAACAGATGTACAGTCAGGGCGCAAATGTGAAGAAAATTTACAGCTCCGAGGCATACAACAATCTTGACATTTATCAAGTCAACACAACTTATTATTCTGCACTCGGAAACAATGACGACGCATACCTTATGGCAAGAGCGATACAGTTTTTTGCGCCCGGAATCCCGCAGGTGTATTATGTGGGAATGCTCGCCGGCTCAAATGATATCGACCTTATGGAGCGCACTAAAAACGGACGCGACATAAACCGTCACTATTATACTGCGGAAGAAGTTGAGAAAGAACAGGAGCGTTCTGTAGTTAAGAAACTCAAAGAGCTTATGGTTCTGAGAAATACTCATCCGGCATTTTCACTTGACGGCACGATAGAGGTCGAAGCGGACGGCGATATGCTTGTGATAACAAGAAAGTACGGTACGGACAGCATTACATTGAAGGCAGATCTTTCTACCTATCAGTTTGAGATAAAATAAAAATGAGGTGTTCCTATGGCGATCAGAACAAATGAAAAAACCGGTTTGTTTCAGATAATGACAAAAAATACAGAGTACCAGATGAAAACCGATAAATACGGCGTACTAAAACATCTGTGGTATGGCGAAAAGACCGGGTGTGATATGGAATATCTTCTGAATTACCCCGACGTCGGCTTTTCGGGCAACATCTATGACGTAGGAAACGACCGCACATACTCGCTGGATACTCTTCCTCTGGAATACTCCTGCGAGGGCGTAGGCGACTACAGAATACCTGCCGTCGCCGTCGTTCATTCAGATGGCAGCAGCGCACTTGATCTGCGATATAAGAGCTGCCGTGTGAGCAAGGGAAAATACAGCTTAAAAGGACTTCCTGCCGTATATGCCAACGAAAACGAAGCGGATACGCTTGAAATCATTTTAAAGGATACCTGTTCCGATATTGAAGTAACATTAAGGTATGGCGTGATCGAGGAGCTTGATGTCATCACAAGAAGTGTTTGCATCACAAACAATGGAGCTTCATCTGTGATACTAACAAAAGCCGCAAGCCTTTGTCTTGATATTCCTCACGGAAACTGGGAGTGGATACATTTTCACGGCAGGCATACAATGGAGCGAGTTGCAGAACGTCTTCCGCTTAATCACGGAATACAGGAAAGTTCAAGCTCAAGAGGCACTTCAAGTCACCAGCAGAATCCGTCCGTTCTGCTTTGTTCTCCCGAATGTACAGAAACTTCGGGCAGCTGTATTGGTGCAGCACTTATGTACAGCGGCAGCTTTCAGACAAAAATACAGCTTGATCAGATAGAGCAGGTTCGCCTTGTAATGGGCATAAATTCAGATCTTTTCCGCTGGGAGCTTAAACCCTCGGACACCTTCGATACGCCGGAAGTAATACTTTCATACAGCGGCAGCGGCATGGAAACTTTGTCCCATAATTTCCACAGGGTTATCCGTGAACACGTTTGCAGAGGCAAATATAAACTG
>JBJERD010000062.1:0-28266 GCA_051882095.1 Oscillospiraceae bacterium | reverse complement strand
GTGTCATTTATGGACAGGCATACGATATATGATAAGCAGCTTTATGAGCTTGCTTTTGATACGGCAGAAAAATGCGGTATCCCTTGTCAGACAAAAACAATGGTAGCAGGCGGAAACGATGCCGGAGCTATTCATGTTTCACGTTCGGGAGTAAAGACGGCTGCGGTGTCGCTGCCTTGCAGATATCTTCATTCTCCCTCATGCGTTATTCATAAGGACGATCTTGAAAACGCATATATTCTTGTAAAAAATCTGCTGGATAGGATATGTAGCGAATGATTTGTCAGATAGATGAAATGAACAAAGCCAGACTAGACGGCTTAAAGCACAATCATTATTCAAGAAGGATAAGATCACATTATCAGGCTTACGGAATGTCATATGACTTTGCACGTTTTTTTGAGATTTCGGATAACGGCAGCTTCTGCGGCATGATATCTGTGTTTAATTCTTCCATGATGATAGATTCTGCCGAGAATAGTGAGTTTTCGAGCGAAATAATAGACGAGATAGCTGATTTCATATTAATGAACAAGCCTGCGTCTGTCGAGCTTGAAGAAAAATACTCTTCTGCCGTTCTGAGCAGGGTTGGGTCGGAGTATTCCTCTGACACCAGAACCGAATTTGAGTTTGTTCCTCGAAACACTCTTCCCGAGCTTGATGTTGATGAGCTTCCAAAGCTTGACGATGTTTTTAGAATACTGAAAGAAAGCTTCCCAAGCCTTGCTCAGTCTTATGAGCTGTGGCTGACCGATACTTCCCACAGAATTCGCAGAGGCTTGTCGCAGTCGTTTTTGCTGGGGGATTATACTACTGCCACTATTCAGTACATAATCGACGGCATTGCGCTTATTGGTCACGTTGCCACAATTCCCGAAGAGCGAGGAAAATTCCATGCAAGAACGCTGCTTTATTGGATAGGCGAAAAGCTTACTCAGGACGGTTTTACCGTAAAGCTTTTTGCCCGACCTCACAGAGTAAGCTATTATGAAGAGATAGGCTTCAAGGAAATTGGTACTGATAATGTTTTAGAGAGGAAAAATATAGATGACTGATTGCTTTTTTGATTTGGACGAAAGAATAATTTCTCTTGCCGAAGCTGCCGAAAAGGAATGTGGCGGAAAGTTCGCAGAGATAGACGATATAGCCGAATATAACGGTCAGAAGGTTCTTGCCGCTTTTATTAAGAACCGTGTAAGCGAGGGCTGTCTGAAAGGCACTACAGGCTACGGCTACGGCGATATGGGCAGAGATACGCTTGATAAGGTCTTTGCCGACGCTTTCGGCGGCGAGGACGCCATTGTAAGGCACAACTTTGTAAACGGCACACATGCGCTTTCAACGGCACTTTTCGGTGTTCTGCGCACAGGCGACACCATGCTTGCAATGACTGGCAGACCTTATGATACCCTTGAAGAAATAATAGGTCTGCGTGGAGAAGCGGGAAAAGGCTCTTTGAAAGATTTCGGGATAAACTATATCCAGTCTGACCTTATCGACGACAAATATCCCGATTATGATAATATAGCAAGACTTGCCAAGAGTGCAAATGTCGCATATATCCAGCGTTCAAGAGGCTATTCGCTGAGACCTTCGCTTTCCGTTGAGATAATAGGTAAAATGGCTGAGGCTGCAAAAAAAGCCAATCCCGATATAATCGTCATGGTGGATAACTGCTACGGTGAATTTGTTGAAAAGCAGGAGCCTCTTTCGGTAGGAGCCGATCTTATAATCGGATCGCTTATAAAAAATCCCGGCGGCGGTATCGCTTCCACAGGCGGCTATATCTGTGGAAGAGCCGATCTTGTTGAAATGTGCGCTGACCGACTTACCTGTGTGGGAATGGGAAAAGAGGTAGGCTGCTCTTTGGAACAGAACAGAGAGATGTATCTGGGATTTTTCTTAGCTCCGCAGACAGTTGCTTCCGCTTTGAAGACTTCGGTTTTTGCCTGCCGTTTCTTTGAAAAGCTTGGGTTTAAAACTCTGCCCGAAAGCGGAGAAACCAGAACGGATATAATCGCTTCTATTCTGCTTGAAAACGAAGAAAATCTTGTTGCTTTCTGTCAGGGTATACAAAAGGGTTCTCCTGTAGACAGCTATGCGCTGCCCGAAGCGTGGGATATGCCCGGCTATGACAGCAAGGTAATTATGGCGGCAGGCGCTTTTACAATGGGAGCTTCAATCGAGCTTTCAGCAGACGCTCCTATAAGAGAGCCGTTTGCTGCATGGCTTCAGGGCGGGATTACATATCCTACAGGCAAGACAGGTGTTATGCTTGCCGCACAGGAAATGCTTAATAAAGGACTTATTAAAATATGATCGAAAGGAATGATAATAATGGCCGAGATTTTTACCGTTACCGTTAAGGACATCGTTGACCAGTTAAAGCTGGAGGTTATTTACGCTCCGAAGGATATTTCTGACCTTCTTATTTCCGATAACGACTGCAACAGACCGGGTCTGCAGCTTATGGGATTTTATGAGTATTTTAATGCTGAGCGTATCCAGATATGCGGAAATATGGAGTTTGCATATCTTGCATCTCTTGACGAGCAGAGCAGATATCAGAGCATTGATAATCTTTTTGCCACAAAGATACCTCTTTTTGTAGTTGCCAGAGGACATGAGCTATATCCCGAAATGGTTGAGATAGCAAAAAAACATGAAGTTCCTATAGTCAGAACAAATGAAAGCACTACAGCTTTTGTGGCAGCGCTTATCGGATTCCTGAACGTAAGACTTGCCCCAAGAATCACCCGTCACGGAGTTCTTATAGAAGTATACGGCGAGGGTATTCTTATCGTCGGCGAGAGCGGAGTAGGTAAGTCTGAGACCGCTATCGAGCTTGTAAAGAGAGGCCACAGACTTGTTGCTGATGACGCTGTTGAGATAAGAAGGACATCAAACGTAACCCTTGTTGGTTCTTCGCCCGATAATATCCGTCACTTCCTTGAGCTGAGAGGTATCGGTATCATCAATACCAGAAGACTTTTCGGTATGGGTGCTGTTAAGGTATCTGAAAAGATCGACCTTATCGTTGAGCTTGAACCTTGGGACAGCGAAAAGATATATGACAGAATGGGCGTAGACAACGAGTATACAACTATCCTCGGCGTTAAAGTCCCCAGTCTGACTATTCCTATCAAGCCGGGACGTAATCTTGCAGTTATCCTTGAAGTTGCGGCTATGAACAACCGTCAGAAAAAGATGGGCTACAATGCTGCTCAGGAGCTGCTTGACAATCTTGGACTTCAGATGGACAAAAAGGACAAGATCAAAAACTGGGATACGGTTTAATATTTCTTTTAAAAGCTAATATAAATATAATGGAGATAATGAACAATGATTTTAGAAGCAGATCTGCATACTCACACTATCGCATCGACTCATGCATATTCTACTATTTCAGAAAATTGCAGATGGGCGGCACAGTATGGTCTCAAAGCTGTTGCAATGACCGACCACGCAATGAATATGCCCGATTCTCCTCATGTCTGGCACTTTGAAAACCTTAAAGCTCTGCCCAGAAGTATAGACGGAGTTGTGGTCCTGAAAGGCATAGAGGCAAACATAATCAACAGCGCCGGAGAGCTTGACGTTGACGATAAGCTGCTTTCAAAGCTTGAATGGGTAGTGGCTTCCATGCACAAGTGGACTTATCCTCCCGAAAGCGAAGAGGAGCATACAAAGGCTTATCTTTCTCTTTGCGATAACAAATATGTGGACGTGATCGGTCATTGCACTACAGATATGTTTCCGTTTGATATGGAAAAGTGCGTTAAAAAATTCAAGGAATATGATAAACTTGTTGAGATAAATGAAAGCTCTATTATGAACAAAAAAGGTTCACGGAAAAATTCCTATGAGCTTCTCAGGCTGTGCAAAAAGTACGAAGTGCCTGTTGTTATTGATTCCGACAGCCATTTCTGTCAGTCGGTGGGGCAGGTACAGAATGCACTTAACATTGCAGAAGAAGTATGCTTTTCGCAAAAGCTTGTTATGAACGCAAGCTGGGAAAAACTTCGGGAGTTTATACTGAAAAAGCGTCCCGATCTTGATATTTAAGAGGTAACTGATGGATAATATTGATAAGATAATTTCTCTTGCGCAGGAGCTTGGCTGCAAGGTCAGGCTAAATGAACCGCTGAGCTGTCATTCGACTTTCAAGACAGGCGGCTGCTGCGCAGCGTTTATAGATATTTGTTCCGACAAGGCGCTGACTTCTCTGGCAAACGCTGCCGAAAAGCTTGGAGTCAGGTTTTTGGTTGTGGGAAACGGCTCAAATCTTCTTTTTGACGACAAGGGCTTTGATGGAGTGATCTTTCACATTGGAAACGATCTGTCGGAAATAAAGCTGATCGACGATACAACTATCCGTGTCGGAGCGGGAGCGCAGCTTTCAAAGCTTTGCCTTTTTGCACTTGAAAACTCTCTGACAGGACTTGAATTTGCATACGGTATTCCCGGAACGGTAGGCGGAGCTGTGTTTATGAACGCAGGAGCTTACGGCGGTGAGATAAAAGACGTTATAGTTTCAGCAGAAGCAGTGTGCAGCGGAAACTTATGGCATTTTGATGCAGATGATATGGAGCTTTCCTACAGACACAGTGTTTTTCAGAGCAGAGAAGCTTACATAACGTCTGCCGTTTTTAAGCTTGCAAAGGGAAACAAAGAAGATATCAAGTCGAAAATGAATGAGCTTATGGGCAGGCGCAAGGATAAGCAGCCTATAGAATACCCCAGCGCAGGTTCTACCTTCAAACGTCCCGAGGGATATTTTGCAGGCAAGCTTATTCAGGACAGCGGTCTCAGAGGAACTGCTGTCGGAGGAGCGCAGGTATCGGAAAAGCACTGCGGATTTATAATCAACAAAGGCAGAGCTTCGTCGTCTGATATCAAGTCGCTTATCAAAAAGGTTCAGGATAAGGTGTATGAGGACACCGGAGTAACGCTTGAGTGCGAAGTAAGGATAATACCCTATTCGGAAGAGCAATAAATTTCAGGGAGGATTAATAAATGCAGTTTTTGATCGTAACAGGTCTTTCAGGTTCGGGAAAATCAAGCGCAATAAACGTGCTTGAAGATATCGGTTATTATTGTATTGACAATATGCCTCCTGAACTGATAACCAAATTTGCCGACATTTGTTCTCGTTCTGACGGAAAGATAGAAAAGGTGGCTTTTGTTGTTGACATCAGAGGCGGTGATCTGTTTTTAAAGCTTAATGACACAATCATGCAGCTGAAAGAGGCTCATGTCAATCTGAAAATACTTTTCCTGGATTCTTCCGATGATGTTATTGTGAGAAGATACAAAGAGACAAGAAGAAAGCACCCTCTCGACGAGGTCTCTTACGGCAACATCAGAAAAGCCATTGAGACCGAGCGTGAGCTGCTTATTCCCGTTAAGGAAAAAGCTGATTTTTACATAGATACTTCCTGCACGACGCTTTCGGAATTCAAGGAGAGAATGTATTCAATGTTCCTTGATTCGGGCGAGGATTATATGAGAATAGACGTGCGTTCTTTTGGCTTTAAGTTCGGAGCTTTCAGAGAGGGCGACCTAATATTCGACGTAAGATGTCTTCCAAATCCGTATTATATCCCTGAGCTTAAAGAGAAAACAGGTCTTGACGACGAGGTCTCGGGATATGTCATGAAGTTTGACGAAGCACGACAGCTTTATGACAAGCTTGTTGACCTTATAGATTTTCTCATTCCTCTTTATGAAAAAGAGGGTAAATCTCAACTTGTCATAGCTTTCGGCTGCACAGGCGGAAAGCACCGAAGCGTTACTTTTGCGGAGGCTATAGCCAAGCATCTTGAGAGTAAAAATCATAAAGTAAGAATTTCACATCGTGATATAGACAAACGATAAGGCGGTATTATTTTAAAATGGATAAGCAGTCGTTTTCATATAATGTCAAGGACGAAATACTTGAAAAAATCAATTCAAAGCAAAAGGCAGACGTGTGCCTTATGGGTATTCTTACCTTCTGCAACATTCTTAGCGACAGAGAGATAGTTTTTCTCACCGAGCACAAGTCTGTTGCAGACTTTTTTTCATTAAACTGCTGCCGCATATGCGGAGACGAAACAGCCGTGCGTATGTCCGAAACGGGGAAAAAGAATGAGGTAACTCTCTATCGTCTTGAAATAGACAGACCCGAAAACAGAATGAAGCTACTTGAATATTTCAGAATGGATTCGTCAAGACGGCTGGCAGCTGACGATCTTCCCAAGCAGAGATTTTATCCGCAGCTGATAGCAGGAATATTCCTTGCCTGCGGTTCGGTGAACAAT
This sequence comes from Oscillospiraceae bacterium, assembly GCA_051882095.1. Classification (GTDB taxonomy): domain Bacteria; phylum Bacillota; class Clostridia; order Oscillospirales; family Ruminococcaceae; genus FB2012. The sequence continues at coordinate 21,964 of JBJERD010000062.1, read as the reverse complement.
CCCGAAAAGAAATATCATATGGAATTTGTCATGCCCAATATTCAGCTGTGCAACGATTTCGGTCTGCTTCTGCTTGAAAACTATGAGATACTTGCCAAACAGACTGAGCGCAAGAACGCACAGATAGTTTACATTAAAGAATCGGAAAACATAATTGATATGCTCACTCTCATGGGAGCGACAAATTCCTCGCTGGAGCTTATGAACGTCAAGATAATGAAGGATATGCGCAACAAGATAAACCGTGCGGTAAACTGCGACAACGCAAACATAGAAAAGTCGCTGAGAGCCGCCGAAAAGCAGATAGCCGACATCGAGCTTATCGACGATACGGTAGGAATAGGCTCGCTGCCCGAAAGCTTGCAGGAAATAGCCCGTCTGCGCTATGACAATCCCGACTACAATCTCAAAGACCTGGGACAAGCTCTCGACCCGCCTATTTCACGCTCGGGAGCAAATCACAGGCTTGCAAGAATTGCTGAAATTGCTGAGGAGATAAGAAGTAAGAATAAGCAGGGTTCTGAGTAGGCGTTTTGGGCAGATGAGTGAGTAAGAAATGCTTTATAACTATTGAGCTTTTAGTATTAAAAATCAAGTTTTAGAAAGAGATAATTTCATGAAACAAAATGTCCTTTCAATAATTGACGGTTTTATCTGTGCTGTCATATTTAATATCACTGCATACTTAGGCGCAGGGATAGCTTCAATAATCAGCATTTTAATTTTCTGTATCATTTTTGGTGGATTTCATATCTATAGAACCAGTAAATATGAGAAATTGCCGCCATTTGTATTTTATACAATATCAAGTGCTCTATTTACCGTTTTTATCTATATATTAACATTACATTTTCCGTTGTTTTATAATATATTTGTATCAGCTAATCCTGATTATGGAAAACCAAATGCAGGTTCAGGGTTTGGAATGGTAATCAGCCTTTACTTTAATTGTGTAGAGTATATCGTTATTATTTTTATTGGATTTATAAAATTATTATCTAAAAAATTAATATCTAAATTGAATAACAATGACGAAAATTCCTCTCATTAATAAAACAGAAATTGTGATTTTTCTAAGAAACAAACCCGAAAGGAGGATTCAAAATGAGCGAGTTTGTTCATCTTCACGTCCACAGCGAATATTCGTTGCTTGACGGTGCTTGCCGCATTAAAGAGCTTGTGGCAAGAGTTAAGGAACTGGGACAGACTGCCTGCGCAGTTACCGACCACGGCAATATGTTTGCTGCCGTTGAGTTTTATAATGAATGTCTTGCTCAGGGGATAAAGCCTGTGATCGGCTGCGAGGTGTATGTTGCACCGAGAACAAGATTTGACAAGATACCCAAAATTGATACTCCTCCTTATCATCTTGTGTTGCTTTGTGAAAATAACACAGGCTATCAGAATCTGATAAAACTTGTTTCAAAAGCGTATATCGAGGGCTTTTACAGCCGCCCGAGAATTGATGTGGAGCTTCTTGAAAAATATCATGAGGGCTTGATATGCCTGTCCGCCTGTCTTGCAGGCGAGATACCAAGAAAGCTTTCAAACGGCGATTATCAGGGCGCTGTCGAAACTGCTCTTAATTACAAAAGAATATTTGGAGCGGATAATTATTTTATCGAGATACAAAACCATAAGTTTATCGACCAGGAGCGTATTATCCCTCTGCTTATAAAGCTGTCACGGGAAACGGGAATACCGCTTGCCGCTACAAACGACGCTCATTATATCAGAAAAGAGGACGCTTATGCGCAGCGGATCCTAACCTGTATCTCAACGGGAACAACTATTGACGACCCGTCGAAAATGGAATTTCCCACGGAAGAATTCTATATAAAATCGCATGAAGAAATGGCTGAGCTTTTTCCGTCTGTTCCTGAGGCAGTCACCAATACGGGAAAGATAGCCGAAAGGTGCAATGTCACCTTTGAATTCGGAAAAACAAAGCTGCCTTATTTTCATATTGACGGAGTGGACGATAACGAAAAATTTCTCCGTGATATGTGCCGCAAGGGCTTGTATGAGCGTTATCAGAATCCCACCAAGGAAGCCCACGAAAGACTTGAATATGAGCTTTCTGTCATCACTCAGATGGGATACACCGACTACTATCTGATAGTCTGGGATTTTATTCATTATGCCAAGTCTCAGAAGATACCCGTCGGCTGCGGAAGAGGTTCGGGAGCGGGAAGTCTTTGCGCTTATTGTATAGGCATAACAGGTATCGACCCGTTGAAGTATAATCTTCTGTTCGAGCGTTTTCTCAATCCCGAAAGAGTATCTATGCCAGACTTTGATATTGACTTCTGCATGGAAGGCAGACAGAGAGTAATTGACTACGTTGTGGAAAAATACGGCTCTGATCATGTTGCACAGATAGTAACATTCGGAACGCTTGCTGCAAAGGCTGCCGTAAGAGATGTTGCCAGAGCAATGGGACTGCCTTATCAGACAGGCGATATGGTCGCAAAGGCTATTCCAAGGGGATATCCATTGAAGTACTCAATAGAAAACGTCCCCGAAGTTAAAAAGCTGTATAACGGAGATGAAAAGATTCACGCTCTGCTTGATACGGCAATCAAAGTCGAGGGCATGCCGAGAAATGCTTCTACCCATGCGGCAGGAGTCGTAATTACAAAAGACCCTGTTGACTGCTATGTGCCGCTTTATGCCCGTGACGGTCAGGTCTCAACACAGTATACAATGACCGTGCTTGAAAGGCTTGGTCTTTTGAAGATAGATTTTCTGGGACTTCGAAACCTGACTATCATAAATCATTGTCAGCTTGACGTCAGAAAAAAGCTGCCCGATTTTAACGTTGATGATATTCCTCTTGACGACAAGGAAGTATATGAAATGCTTTCTCAGGGAAAGACGGAGGGCGTTTTTCAGTTTGAAAGTGCAGGAATGACTGCAACCATAATGAAGCTGAGACCTACCGGTATTGAAGATCTTATTGCAGTTATCTCACTTTATCGTCCGGGACCTATGGATTCTATCCCGACATATATCAGAAACAGGCACAATCCGTCGCTTGTAACATATAAGCATCCACTTCTGAAAGATATTCTAGAAGTTACCTACGGCTGCATAGTTTATCAGGAGCAGGTAATGCAGATATTCAGAACTCTTGCAGGCTATTCATACGGACGAGCCGATATTGTCAGACGTGCTATGGCTAAGAAAAAGCATGACGTTCTTGAAAACGAGCGCAAGGCTTTTGTGTATGGTGAAAAGGGACAATGCGACGGCTGTATTTCAAGAGGAGTTCCCGAAAAAACGGCAAATGAAATATTTGATGAGATGACTTCGTTTGCTTCTTACGCATTCAATAAATCTCATGCGGCTGCTTATGCTACTATTTCTTATCAGACAGCTTATCTGAAATGTCATTTCTACAAAGAATATATGTCGGCGCTTATGACTATAGCACTTCTTGAAAGCACTGAAAAGCTTAACGGTTACGCTACCGACTGTGTTAGAAACGGTGTTGCAGTTCTGCCGATAGATATCAATAAAAGCGAGCGTGGCTTTGTTGCGGAAGAAAACGGTATACGTTTTGCAATGCTGGCAGTGAAAAGTCTTGGCGAAAATGCCATTGCTTCTATCATCAACGAAAGAAAGGCTCACGGACTTTTTAAAAGTTTACAGGATTTCTGCTCTCGAATGTCGGGAAAGGAGTTAAGCACAAAGGCGGTCGAACAGCTTATCAAAAGCGGTGCAATGGACTGTTTTCCCAATAACAGACGTGAAATGATAAATGCTTATGACGGTCTTATGCAGTCCGCCACTCAGCAGAATAAAAACAATCTTACCGGTCAGCTTGACTTTTTCGGAATGACCGAAAGCGAACCTGCCGAAAAAGAAATAGAACCGTGTGAAGAATTTCCGCTTAAGACCCTGCTGGAGTTTGAACGTGAAGCTGTGGGAATGTATATGTCGGGTCACCCATTGGACGACTATACTGCGATAGCCGCCGCATCTGGCTGTGTAGATATTAACACGCTTTTCACTTCGGTGGAGGAGGAGCTGAAAGGCTTCAGAGACGGGGATCCGGTAAATCTTCTGGTCATGCAGACTCATATTAAGCGGCTGAAAACCAAAAAAGGAAGTCTTATGAGCTTTGTCGATTGCGAAGACAAAACATCCTCTGTGGAGGTCGTGGTTTTCCCCAATCTGTATCAGACTGTATCTTCGCTGCTGAAAGACGGTGAGATACTTCACGTTTTGGGCAAAATATCCGTCAAAGAGGGAGAAAACCCAAAGATAGTTGCAGATATGATAGAAACTGCCGAAAGATTCTCCCAGCAGGCGCTGAAAAGAGATATCTGCGTGAGAATCAACTCCAATGACAAAAGTGCTATAGCTGAAATAAAAAAGCTTGCCGAAGAAAATTCAGCCGATACTGGAGCAAAGCTGAAAATATACTTTGCCGATATTGGCAAAGCTACCGCTATAAAATCTGTACCTTATCTTGTTTCTTCCAAAAAGCTGATAAGAGAATTGCAGACAATAGCCGGTGATAAAAACGTATTATATATGTAAGGGTGATATTATGGAACCAAAGGATTATAAAGTATCCAAAATTGACGGAGATTACGCTCATCTGGAAAACATACTGACCGGTGAGGATATGCTGATAGCCAGAGCGCTTATCCCAGAAGAGGCGGACGAGGGAGATGTTCTTCATTGGGAGAACTTTGTTTATACAATAATGTAGCTTTATAAGTTTCTGAAATTCTTGTGAAAACTGTGGTAATTTTTTTAGATGTGTGCTATAATAAGATTGATAAGGCAACACCGCACAACCACCGCCTGACGGCTTTGCCGCACATCTGCTTGCAGATTTTCCGTCTATCGCACAATTCGAGCTTGACTATCGCCAGATAGCCTGCGCTCTCATTATGTGATCACGTGAAAAATCTGACTGCGTATCTGCACGACAATAGTTGTGCGGTGTTGCCTTTAATTCTAAAAGGAGATAATTTATGTCTGTTTCATTTGAACAAACCCTCCGAAACAACGGTATAACCGTCTCGGAGATAAAAGATGAAAAGTTTAAATCAAACGGTATAGTCATCAGATTTATGATGCCCCTCGATGAGCAGACTTCTTCTGCCAACTCGCTTGTTGTGGATATGCTTTCAACGACTAACAGCAAATATCCCACCAGAGAAGCTCTGACAGAGGAACTTGCCGAACTGTACGGTTCCAGCCTTAATGCTTTTTCTTACAGAGTTGCAGACTATCAGGTGTGCGGATTATCGGTAAATTTCATAGGCGATGATTATGCTATTGATAAAGAAGCTGTATCGGAAAAGGCGGCGGAATTAATACTTGACTGTATTTTTTCTCCGCAGCTTGAAAACGGTCATTTCAATGAGAAGTATTTTTTGCTGAGGAAGCAGGAGCTTATTGATTCAATTCAGGGAACGATAAACAATAAAAGGCAGTATGCCATGATAAAAGCCGGTGAACAGATATTTGAAGGCGAGCCCTGTTCCTTGTCTGCACTGGGAACTTTGGAGACAGCTGAAAAGCTGACGCTTGACGACCTTGTTCCTGCATATGAACGTCTTTTGAATGAATCTGATATCAATATCTCATTCTGCGGCGGAAATAATTTTGATAGTGTTCGCAAAAAGGTTTTAGATAAATTCGAGTCGGTCAGACGCAACTCGCAGCAGCCTGTTTTTATGTCGCCGTCGCCGCCGAAAAGAGAAGTGAAGTATTCCGAGCTTTCGCTTGATGTCAAGCAATGCAAAATGGTAATGGCTTTTAAAACAAGCAGTTCAAATATATACGCCGATAAGGTAATGTGTGCTTTGTTTGGTGGGTCGCCTATATCAAAGCTTTTTCTTAATGTCCGTGAAAAGCTGTCACTGTGCTATTATTGCTCGGCAGGCATTATTGAGGGCAAGAACACCATGCTGGTGGACAGCGGTCTTGACGAGGACAAGTTGTCTGTTGCTCAGAATGAGATACTCAGTCAGCTTGAAGCAATGAAAAATGGCGAGTTTACCGATGAGGAGCTGGAGAATATAAAGCTTTATGTTATCGGAGCTTTCAGGTCAAATTATGACAGCGTTTCTGATATGAACAGCTGGTATTTTCATCAGTTTGTCCGTGGTACAAGCTATTCGCCAAACGATGTTGCTGATATTATTTCAGGCTTGACAAGACAGGATATCATTGATTCTGCCAAAGGCTTTGAGCTTGATACGGTATTTACACTCAAACCGCTTGACGGAGGTGATAAGAAGTGAATATACAGCCCGAAATAATTAAGTGCAGTCAGACGGGAGACGAATATCATCTTTATCATCACCCGTCGGGACTTGATGTTCTTATCTGGAAGATGGAGGGCTTTACCACTACCGAAGCCCTGTTCGGAACAAAATACGGTTCTGTAAACAATCGTTTCAAGACGGTGGATACGGGCGACTATATTGAAGTTCCCGACGGAATTGCCCATTATCTTGAACATAAGCTTTTTGAAAACGAGGACTGCGACGTTTTTGAGCTTTATGCCAAAACAGGAGCTTCCGCCAATGCTTTTACTTCATTTTGCGAAACGGCTTATACATTCAGCTGCTCCGACAACTATGAACAGTCGCTGGAAATTCTTCTTGAATTTGTGCAAAAGCCTTACTTTACAGAAGAAAACGTTGAGAAGGAAAGAGGAATAATCGCTCAGGAAATAAAAATGAGCAAGGATTCTCCCGACAGAGCCTGCTTTTTCAATATGCTCAACGCAATGTACCGTAATCATCCGGTAAAGATAGATATAGCCGGTACTGTGGAGTCAATTCAGAAAATCAACGCTGACCTGCTTTATAAATGCTACAACACATTTTATAATCTTCACAACATGGCGCTGTGTATTGCAGGAAATGTTGACGAAGAAAAGGTAATGGAGATTTGTGATAAGTGTCTTGTTCCTGCCGAGGATAAAAAGCTTGAATTTTCATTTCCCGATGAACCGGGCGAAATAGTCGAGCCGAGAGTAACTGAAAAATTCACAGTAGGCACTCCGCTGTTTTCCATAGGTATCAAATGCCCTGTGTACAGCGGAAGACAGATGGTCAAAATGGAAGTTGCGGCAGGTATAATCCTTCAGATGCTTGCAGGTCCGATGTCGCCTTTGTATAAGGAGCTTTTTGACGAGGGACTTATCAATTCGTCGTTTGGTACTGAGGTGTTTAATTCAGAGCAAGGCTTTTTCACCTGTATATGCAGCGGTGAATCAAGAAGTCCTGATGAGGTTTATAAACGATATCTGCAAGAGATAGAGCGCATAAAACAAGAGGGCTTTGACGATAAGCTGTTTGAAAAGATCAGAAGATCTAAGTACGGTTCTGTTATCAGAGGCTTTAATAACGTTGAAAACTGCGCAGATATCATGCTGGAGAGCTATATTCAGGGAGTAAACGCTTTTGATTCGGTTGAGTTTCTGGCAACGCTTACTCTGGAGGACATAACTAAAGCTTTTGAAGAGCTTTTCGACGTTTCAAAAGCTGTAATATCAATTATTGAAAACGAATAGGAAAGAGGCATTTGTATGACACAACTTATCAGCTTACTGGCGAAAGACGTAAGCGAAGAAATGCAGAAGAAAATATCAGAAAATCCCGACAAGGTTTATTTTCCCAATTTCGGAAGCGGAGATAATATTCTGAAAGAGGGATTTTCGCTTGACAGGGTGATGTTCAAGATACCGGGCACAGATTTTTCTATCTATTGGTACGGTTTTTTAATTGCCTTGGGAATTCTACTGGCTATGATATATGGATTCAAAAGGTTAAAAACAGTAGGCTGCGACCCTGACAGAGCAACCGATGCAGTCATCGCAGGACTTATAGGCGCTATATTGGGAGCAAGACTTTACTATATAGCCTTTAATGATGAGATCAAAATAAGTCAGTTCTTTAATTTCAGAGACGGCGGACTTGCTATTTACGGCGGTCTTATCGGAGCTATCGTTGTAGGCGGAATTGTGGCTAAGCTGAGAAAGCTCAAGCTGACTGCACTGCTTGATGTTGTGGCACCATGCTTTCTGATAGGACAGGCAATAGGCAGATGGGGCAATTTCTTCAACCAGGAAGCTTTCGGAGCTAATACCGATCTGCCATGGGGAATGATGAGCAGCACTACTATGTCATTTATTGCTGAGCATTTTGACGACCTTGGCGGTAAGGTTTCATCATATGCTCCTGTACACCCTTGTTTCCTGTATGAATCTATCTGGTGCATTATCGGTTTTATTCTTCTTCATTTCTATCTAAAACATCGAAAATTTGACGGCGAAGTATTTTTAATGTATATCGGTTGGTACGGTTTGGGAAGATTCTTCATTGAAGCAACCAGAACCGATTCACTTTATCTTGCCAATATCAAGGTATCACAGCTAGTTGCAGGAACCTGTGTTCTGACTTCTATCATTCTTATCATTGTTTTCAGGGGTATGTTCCGCAGACGAGGTGATTATAAGCTTTTCTGCGATACAGAGCTTTCAAAGGCTCAGCTTTCCCAGTATGAGAATTATGATGAGAATCAGAAAGCAAAGAAAGAGCTTAAAAAGAAAATCAAGGACGCTAAAGCCAAGGGAGAAAACGTAACTGAGCTTCAGAAAGAATATGACGAGAAATTCGGTAAGAACGCTAAGGCTGAAAAGCTCGAAGTGACCGAAGAAGAAAAAGAAGATGAGAATTATAAATCAATTCTTGCTGATGAAGATGACGAAGCTGACAAAAAATCCGAAGAGGAGGAAGAAGATAATGAGTAATATAATTGACGGAAAAGCCGTATCGGCACAGGTGAAAGAGAGAATTAAGGAAGAAAATGCGAAGCTAAAAGAGCAGGGAATAGAGGTAGGTCTTGCGGTAGTGATCGTTGGTGATGATCCTGCTTCTAAGGTGTATGTCAGAAACAAAAAGAGAGCTTGTGAGGAGGTCGGATTTAATTCCTACGAATATGCTCTTCCTGCCGAAACTACAGAAGAAGAACTGCTTGAGCTAGTTAAAAAGCTTAACAGCGACGATAAGGTAAACGGCATACTGGTACAGCTGCCGCTGCCTGCTCATCTTGACGATAAGGTGATTATCAATAATATTCTCCCCGAAAAGGATGTTGACGCTTTCCATCCTGTTAATGTTGGAAAAATCATGATAGGCGATTACAGCTTTCTGCCATGCACTCCTGCCGGCGTAATGGAGCTTATCGCTTCAACAGGTACGGAGATAGCAGGTAAAGAATGTGTTGTTATCGGCAGGAGTAATATCGTAGGCAAGCCGCAGGCAATGCTTTTGCTTCATAAGAGCGGAACGGTCACTATCTGTCATTCAAAGACAAAGAATCTGAAAGAGGTCTGCTCCCGTGCCGATATTCTTGTTGCGGCAGTCGGACGTGCAAAGATGATCACTTCGGATTACATTAAGGAAGGAGCAGTTGTTATCGACGTTGGAATGAACAGAGATGAAAACGGCAAGCTTTGCGGAGACGTTGATTTTGAGGACTGCAAGGAAAAGGCAGGCTACATAACTCCAGTCCCCGGTGGAGTAGGACCAATGACTATAGCAATGCTTATGCGGAACACGCTTACCGCCGCAAAAGTTAAAAATGGTCTCATATAAATGTAAAATTTATATGAACGCTCTTTACAATAAGACGATAATATAGTATAATATTTTTGTTGCTTTGCGGCAATATCCATGCAACAGAATATGGGTCAAGCCCGAACGGGAGAGTTACCTGCCATATTCTTTTACATCGGAAATATTTTTTGAAAGAGGTACGAAAAATGCTTAGAAAAGACGAAAAAACAGCTGTTATCGAAGCTAACAGAACTCACGAAACTGACACAGGTTCTCCTGAGGTTCAGATCGCTATTCTCACAAAGAGAATCAACGACCTTACAGAGCACCTGAAGACACACAAGAAGGATCATCACTCCAGAAGAGGTCTTCTGAAGATGGTTGGTAAGAGAAGAAACCTTCTTAACTATCTCAAGAACAAGGATATCGAGAGATACAGAGCTACTATCGAAAAGCTTGGTATTCGTAAGTAATTTAAGAAACTACACTAAGGCAGAGGCATTATATGCCACTGCCTTTTGGTGTATATTTCAGTAAGTATGTGATATTGTATGGTGCGGCAATTTAGCATTAAACAGAATTCATGAGTGTTCGTGAGGTCTGTTTATTGCTAATGCTTCGCCTTTCAATATAAATTTATTAACGGAGGAAGTATTATATGTTTGAGAATTACAGAAAGTTTGAAACAACATATGCAGGACGTCCTTTTGTAGTTGAAACAGGCAAGACCTGTCAGCTGGCAAACGGTTCCTGCTGGGTAAGATACGGTGAAACGGTTGTAATGGCTAACGTTACAGCGTCTGAAAAGCCAAGAGAGGGAGTTGACTTTTTCCCTCTTTCGGTAGATTATGAGGAAAGACTTTATTCTGTAGGAAAGATTCCCGGTTCATTTATGAAGAGAGAGGGCAAGCCTACAGAAAAGGCTATTCTTACTTCAAGAATGGTTGACCGTCCTATCAGACCTCTGTTTCCTAAGGACATGAGAAATGATGTTTCGGTTGTAATGACAGTTCTCGCTGTTGACCCTGACTGCTCACCTGAGATTGCAGGTATGATCGCAACTTCTATTGCTATTTCAATTTCCGACATTCCCTGGAACGGACCTATCGCAGGAATCAGCGTTGGTCTTGTAGACGGTGAGATAGTTCTTAATCCTACTCTTGCTCAGAGAGAGGTTAATCATCTTAATCTTACCGTTGCAGGCTCTATGGAAAAGATCGTAATGATCGAAGCAGGTGCTGATGAAGTTCCTGACGACCTTATGCTTGAGGCTATTCTAAAGGGTCATGAAGAGATCAAGAAGATGGTTACTTTCATCAACGAGATCAAGGCAGAGATAGGCAAGCCTAAGTTTGAGTTTGAGTCAATGGAGCTCGACCACGACATGATGGACGAGATCATGGCAGCTGTCGGAGAGAAGATCAAGTTTGCTCTCGATACTGACGATAAGAATGTTCGTGACGCAAGAATGCAGCCTATCACTGATGAGATAGTTGAGACATTCTCAGAAAAATATCCTGCACTTCCAGAATTGATCGGCGAGGTAGTTTATAAGCTCCAGAAGATCATTGTTAGAGACTGGCTCTATAACGGCAAGCGTGTTGACGGAAGAGGAATCGACGAGATCAGACCTCTCGCCGCAGAAGTTGGTCTGCTGCCAAGAGTTCACGGTTCGGGTCTGTTTACAAGAGGTCAGACTCAGGTAATGACGGTTTGTACCCTCGGTCCTGTAAGCGACGCTCAGCGTCTTGACGGACTTGATGAAGAGGATTCAAAGAGATATATTCACCACTATAATTTTCCGTCATATTCTGTTGGTGAGACAAGACCTTCAAGAGGTCCTGGAAGACGTGAGATCGGTCACGGTGCACTTGCTGAAAAGGCACTTGTTCCTGTTATACCAAGCGTTGAGGAATTCCCATATGCTATTCGTATGGTATCTGAGGTTCTTTCTTCAAATGGTTCTACTTCTCAGGGCTCTATTTGCGGTTCGACTCTTGCTCTTATGGACGCAGGTGTTCCGATTAAGGCTCCTGTTGCAGGTATCTCCTGCGGTCTTATCACTAAGGAAGATGGCAGCTGGATGACTATGGTGGATATTCAGGGACTTGAAGATTTCTACGGCGATATGGACTTTAAGGTTGGCGGTACTAAGAAGGGTATCACTGCTATTCAGGTAGATATCAAGGTAGACGGTCTTACACCCGATATCATAAAAGAGGCTTTTGCTAAGACACATAAGGCGAGAGATTACATCCTTGATGAGATCATGCTGAAAGCTATCCCTGAACCAAGACCTGAGGTTAACAAGTGGGCTCCTAAGATGCTTACAACTAAGGTTCCTGTTGACAAGATCAGAGAAGTTATCGGTTCGGGCGGAAAGGTTATTCAGAAGATATCTGCCGAGTGCGAAGTCAAGATCGACATTGAAGAGGACGGAAGCGTATTTGTTTCCGGTATCGACAAGGCTAAGCCAGAGCAGGCGATTTCAATCATCAACACTATTGCAAACGATCCTGGGATCGGCGCTATCTATAAGGGTAAGGTAGTTCGTATCATGAACTTCGGCGCTTTTGTTGAGATCGCTCCCGGCAAGGATGGACTTGTTCACATTTCAAAGCTTGACAAGTCAAGAGTTGAAAAGGTAGAGGACGTTGTTTCAATAGGTGATGAAATTGTTGTCAAGGTTATGGAGATCGACTCGCAGGGAAGAATAAATCTTTCCAGAAAGGACGCTCTTGCTGACATTGAGGCAAAGCAGAAAGCTTAATAGTTTTAAAATGTTAAATTATAGGGGATGATTTAATATGAAATGTACAGTTTGCGGCTCAGAATTTTCACCAAACGCTGATTCCTGTCCAAATTGCGGAACAAGGGTAATCGAAATGTCGGGTATGTACGGAAAGCATACAGAATTCGGTTCAAATCCCGACGCTATTGACCTGACATATGACGGCAAAAAGCATATGAAGAAATCACATACCGTGAGAAATGTTATTTTGACTCTGGTTATTATCCTTGCTTTGCTTGCCGGTGCGACAGGATTTGTTTACTATCGTAATTTCGTATTGAAGACTTATGAGATAGATGATTTTTCGATAAAGCTTCCTGTTTCAATGGAACTGGACGATGACAGCATGTCGCTTGATGATGTAGATTTCGGTGATGTTTTTGAAACTAAGGCAAAATCATATAAGAACTATACTTCTGTCTTCGGTTACATTTCAATTGATTTTTCAAACAGCTTGTCAGAGTCTGATACACAGGCGATCACTGACAGTGTTTTCCTTGCAATGCTCGATCAATCAATTTCTCAGAACAAGACCAACGATTACAAAAAGTATAGTCTTGACGATAATGTACTGATATGCTCTGTTAAAAATAAAGAAGGAGAATTGATGTACGACCGTATGGTTTGCGAAAAGCGTGGAACAAAGTATTATGTTTTCATATTCGAGTGCCGTGATAAGCACAAGGCACTGTTTGAAGACAAATTTGAACAATGGGCAGAAACTATTGATATTGATTAATTTAAAACGCTCCTGTCGGACAATACCGGCAGGAGCGTTTTCAGCATATTTTTTCTAGGTTTTTTCTTATGGATTTTATAATTCTCTTTTCCAGCCGAGATATATACGACTGGGAAATCCCAAGCACATCAGCCACCTGTTTCTGAGTTAGCTCTTTTCCCGTAAGCAGTCCGAAGCGCATCTGCATTATCTGCTTCTCTCTGGAGTTGAGTTTTTCAATCTCTTTAAGCAGCAGCTCCTTTTCGACTTCGCTTTCAATGCCTTTATTTACGGTATCTTCGTCTGTACCTAGAATATCGGACAATAAAAGCTCGTTGCCGTCCCAGTCGATATTCAGCGGCTCGTCTATGGATATCTCATTACGGTATTGAGTTGACTTTCTCAGAAACATAAGTATCTCATTTTCAATGCAGCGTGAAGCGTATGTTGCAAGCTTGATGTTTTTGTCGGGGCAAAAGGTCTTTACCGCCTTTATAAGTCCTATAGAACCAATTGATATCAGGTCTTCTATCCCGACTCCTGTAGACTCGAATTTCTTTGCTATGTATACCACCAGCCTGAGGTTATGCACTATAAGCAGCTCTCTAGCTTTCTTTTCGTCGGTTTTCAGAAGCTCAAAGGTCTTTTGCTCTTCTTCTTTTGAAAGAGGCGGCGGAAGCGAATCTGCTCCGTTTATGTAATCAACGGTGTTGCCGTCGTCAAATAGCAGCTTCATTATAAGTGAACCTACATTCATGCCTATTGATTTAAATCTGTTCATACTGTCGCCCGTTAGTCCGGACTTGCCTCCTTCATTTTATTTATGTGAGCAGAACCGGATTAAATATAGCTCTGGATCTGTTATTTCCCGATCTTGCTACTCCGGTGTAGCATTTTACTGTTTTAGAAAAGTTGTTTTTATCTATTATCTCTACCGTCCCTTTTGCCGTTACGGGCAAAAGACTGCTTCCGTTAATGGTAGTGCAGGGTACAAGTCTGAATCCGTTCAGAGTAAATATGTTTTCGTAATCCAGATCAAAATGTTCAAACAGCTCGTTGCTGTAGAAAACCACTACAGGTATGCCTGTGAAGCTGTCGCAAAGTGTATTTCCCGAATCGGCTATGGCTGATATGGTTATCTCATAATCTCCGACGCTGTATCTTGCTTTGTAGCTTTGTGACCTTGCAAAACCTTTTTCTTTGATTTTGTCATAAACGATGATAACGATATATGCAAGAATAACCGAGATCATCAGATCCACAAGTGAGATGTCAAGATATACCGTGCAGTTTTTTATGTAAATTATTTTGCTGCCGGTGATTTCCCATAATAGAACACAGCAGCCCGCAAAGACGAAATTCATGGCGAGATACAGAAAAAAATATCTGATGATACGTTTTATTCCGATAGCTCCGACGGCGATGATTATAGTAATAATTGAAGCAGCAATTTTTATGACGGAAATTAAAGCCGCATAAAAAAAGCTGTCAGGACGTGCAACAATAATTATCGAGCTTATACCGCCGAACACTCCTACTGCCGCTGCACGCCGTTTGCTTATAAAAGTGTGTGTCATTGCCGATAAGCCTTTTACGTACATAAGAGTAATTATAAAATTGGTTATAAACAGTACGTCAAGATATATTTTCATTTTGTCACCTCCGAATAAGCGGCTGATTAAATTATAACTCCGACAAAGACAAGTATTTGTCGATTTTAATATACGGGCATAAAAAAACTTCCGCACCCGAAGGTACGGAAGTTTTTTTATCTTTATCAGTCCGCAAAGAACACGGAAAATGCCTTGTATGCCATATAAACGTCGATTTTTGATGTTACTTCAAATGGAGCGTGCATCGAGAGAACGGGAACTCCGACGTCGATAACGTCCATATCCAGATTAGCTATATACTGAGCAACAGTTCCGCCGCCGCCCATGTCTACCTTTCCAAGCTCGCCTGTCTGCCAGATGACTTCGTTTTTGTCAAACAGTCTGCGGACTCTGCCGACAAATTCAGCAGAAGCGTCTGAAGTGCCGGACTTTCCTCTGGAGCCTGTAAACTTGGTAGCTACAACGCCGTAATTTATCTTTGAAGCGTTTCTTGCTTCCGTTACGTCAGGGAATGTGGGGTCTACTGCTGCGTTAACATCGGCAGAAAGACATTCGGAAGCAGATATTACATTGTGACCTGTCAAGCCGTATACCCTTGCAAGATCGTCGATAAAGTAAGGGAGATAAGAGCTGTTAAGACCTGTATTTCCGTCGCTGCCTGTTTCTTCTTTATCGGTCAATACGGTCATGCAGGTGTGCTTGGGTTCTTTACATTTTAAAATTGCCTGCAAAGCTGTATATGCGCAAACTCTGTCGTCCTGACCGTAAGAACCTACCATGCTTGCGTCAAAACCGACGTCAGAGGCTTTGAACTGGGGAACAGCTTCAAGCTCTGCCGAAATGAAATCATCTTCGACTATGCCATATTTCTTATTAAGAATAGACATGATATTCAGCTTGACTTTATTTGATATTTTATCGTCCTTAAACGGCAGTGAGCCGACCAGAATATTAAGCTCCTCGCCCTTGATAAGCTCTGCGGGAGTTCTCTTCATTTGAGCTGTTGCCACATGAGGAAGCAGGTCGGTAACACAGAAAACAGGGTCGTTTTTATCTTCACCGATGTTTACTGTGACAGTTTCGCCGTCGGCTTTTACAATAACTCCATGAAGTGAAAGAGGGATCGCTGTCCACTGATATTTCTTGATGCCGCCGTAATAATGGGTCTTGAACAAAGCTATCTCCTGGTCTTCGTAAAGTGGGTTCTGCTTCAGATCAAGTCTTGGCGAGTCGATGTGAGCGGCAGCAAGACGAATGCCCTCAGAAAGCGGTTTTTTGCCCATTACCGTAAGCATAACAGCTTTGCCTCTGTTTACATAGTAAAACTTTTCGCCTTCGGCGTATTTCTTGCCGGGAACATACTTTTCAAATCCGCAGTTTTCGGCAAGTGTTACGGTTTCGACAACTGCCTCACGCTCTGTTTTTGCCTTGTTCAGAAAATCCTTGTAGCCTTCTGCAAATGAAAAAGCCTTTTTCAGCTTGGCGTCGCTGAGGATAAGTCCTCCGTGCTTGTGATCGGAAATAAGCTTTTCCTGAAGCTTTTCGGCAGTTGATTTTTCAGTTTTCTTGTCCATTGTAAATGTCCTCCTCCAGTTTTTCTTTGTATTTATTATAAGCAGTCATAACCTTATATATGTAGTTTGCGGTAACGTCTGACGGAACGTCGTCCAGACTGAAATTGTCGGGATCTACCGTTCCTTCGGTTATCCATTCGTCAACAGCGTTCATGCCGCCGTGATAAGCGGCAGCCGCAAGCTCATATGAGTTATCAAACTTATCATAAAGATATTTCAGCATATAGGTGCCGTATTGTATGTTCAGTTCCGGGTCGTACATATCATCATATGTATGGTCACGCTGATCGTCTAGTCTGAATTTTATCCAGTCGTATGCTTCCTCCATTATCTGCATAAGCCCTCTGGCGCCGACATCGGAAGTTGCGTTGGGGTCGAAGTGACTTTCAGTATTTATCACCGCAAAAATAAAACGTGGGTCAATGTCATATTCTTTTGAATATTTAAGGACATACTCCTCGTATTTTGTAGGATATGTAAAAGCATTGGGACTGATTTTCTTTGTTTTTTCAGTAATAGCGTCTCTGTAAATATAAATAAGTCCGCCGATTATCAGCAGTACAACAAGTATGATAAACAATACGAGCGGAGCTTTGATTTTTTTCTTTTTTCTTCGCCTTTTAGCCATTGTTATTTCCTTTGATTTTATTAATTATCTCAGCGGTCTGTAATTCTGCGTCTTGCAGACTGCCGTTGTTTTTTATGATGTAGTCAGAGTTATTTATAAAGAACTCATCGCTATGCTGTGAAGCTATCCTGCTTTCTGCGAGTTCGGCAGAAATATCGTCTCTTTCGATTATCCTCTTTTTTCTTACAGAAGCATCAGCAATACAGCTGACAATAACGTCACACAGCTTATCGGCTTTTGCTTCAAAAAGAGTAGGGGCGTCCAGAAGAATGTATTCGGCGCCGTTTTTTGTCATTGTAAGGATATTGCGATTTATTTCTGCTGTAATAAACGGGAAAATGGTATCGTTCAGCAGTTTCAGTTTGATTGTGTCGTTAAATACAACAGCTGCCATAGCATTCCTGTCCAGATGATATTCATTATCTACACAATCAGGGAAATGCTTTGCAAGCGCTTTATTACATTCGCTGCCGTCAGCTGTGACGGCTCTTGACAGCTTGTCGCAGTCGATCACTTCAAATCCGTTTTCCGAAAAAACTCTGCTTACGGTTGTTTTGCCTGAACCTGTCTGACCTGTCAGACCAACCACAGTGTAATTCTTCATTAAAGCTTCACCACCTGAAAACCTGCCGTTCTGAGCAGTCTGTTATAAACAGCCAAACCAACTCCTGTTTTGGAAGGGCATCTTGCAAATGCTTTTTTCACGCCCAGCTTATCAAGCTCACGCAGCACGTCAAAAAGCGCTCGGGCTTGTTCTTCATCATTTTTGCCGTAAGTAATAGCAGGGAAGTCTAGACCGTCCATGTCACTATCGCAAAAAGTCATGCACCATGTGTCGCTGTCACCGTGAGCCGCAACATATTCTCTGAAAGCTTCAAGACCACTATCGATCATAGTTATATCAGCTTTTGGTGAATAGTGCTTGTATTTCATTCCGGGGGAAGCTACAACTGCATTTTGTGAGACCATCTCCAGAACGCCTTTGTCTATAAGGACGTTCTCAGTAACTTCTTTCAGATCGTCTACAGAAATGAAGCCGGGTCTAAGAAGTCTTATAGAGTCATTTTCAAATGTTATAACTGTAGATTCCACACCGACTGCACAGCTGCCGCCGTCTACTATGCAGGGTATTCTTCCGTTCATATCGTCAAAAACGTGCTGCGCAGACGTTGGTGAAGGACTTCCCGAAAGGTTTGCCGACGGGGCAGCAAGAGGAAGTCCGCAGGCATCAATAATTGCTCTTGCTGTTTTGTTTGACGGCATACGAATACCAACAGTGTTAAGTCCTCCGCTTGTTGTCAGCGGGATTTTATCCGACTTTGGAAGAACCATCGTCAACGGACCGCTCCAGAATTTCTCAGCGCATTTTATGGCAAGTTCGGGGACTTCCGTAACAAGTTCGTCCAGCATATCCATTTTCGATATGTGAACTATAAGGGGATTATCCTGTGGTCTGCCCTTGGCTTTGAAGATCTTTGCAACTGCTTCAGTGTCAAAAGCGTTTGCAGCAAGACCGTAAACAGTTTCGGTTGGAATTCCCACAACTTCGCCGTTTCTTAGGAGCTTGGCTGCCTCTTCTATCGAGTTTTTATCTGTGCCCAGTATTTTTGTATCGTAAGTCATCGTTTATGCTTCTTCCTGCTGTGAAAGCTTTGCTGCCTGGTCAGCCGTTGCGAGCGCGTCTATAACTTCGTCAAGATTTCCGTTGAGGATATATTCCAACCTGTAGATAGTCAGTCCTATTCTGTGGTCTGAAATTCTGCCTTCTGGATAGTTGTATGTCCTGATACGTTCTGAACGGTCTCCGGTACCGACCTGTGAACGTCTTTCGGAAGCTATCTCATTATCATGAGCAGCCTGCTTTTGTTCAAGCAGTCTTGAACGCAGTACCTTCATTGCTTTGTCCTTATTTTTATACTGTGAACGCTCGTCCTGACACTCGACTACCATTCCTGTGGGCAGGTGAGTGATTCTGATCGCCGACGAAGTTTTATTGATGTGCTGACCGCCTGCACCTGACGAGCGGAAAACGTCTATTTTAAGGTCTTTGTCGTTTATCTCCAGCTCAACGTCTTCGGCTTCGGGAAGTACCGCTACGGTAACGGTAGATGTGTGAACACGTCCCTGAGATTCGGTCTCGGGCACTCGCTGCACACGATGTACACCGCTTTCATATTTAAATCTTGAATATGCGCCCGAACCTTCGATCATGAATGAAATTTCTTTATAACCACCAAGCTCGGTTTCGTTGGCGTTGAGCACTTCGATGGTCCAGCCCTTTGACGCAGCGTAAAGAGTATACATTCTGTAAAGTGAGTTAGCAAACAGCGCAGCTTCCTCACCGCCTGCACCGCCTCTAATCTCGACGATAACATTCTTTTCGTCGTTGGGGTCTTTGGGGAGAAGCAGTATTTTCAGTTCTTCGCCCAAAGTATCAAGCTGTTTTTTGGAATCATTGAGCTGAGCCTGAGCCATTTCCTTGAACTCCTTGTCAAGGTCGCCCTCTTCAAGCAGCTCAATGGCTTCATCGTTGGCTTCTTTTGCTTTCTTATATTCCTTGAATTTTTCAACGATAGGTGAAAGACTGCTGTATTCCTTCATCAACTCGGTATACAGCTTATTGTCATTAACAACTTCGGGCTGCATAAGTCTTTCGTTTATCTCATTAAATTTATCTTCTATTACCTTTAATTTATCAAACATAATAATCCTCCTGAAATTTGTATATAGTATTGGCGCCATATGCGCCTGCTGAAACAGAAAAATTAGTATGCGCAGCTATGATTCGGCTTCCTTGATAACTGATCTTACATTTTTTTCGGCTTTGCTCCTGGGTATCATAAATTCACGGCCGCATCCGATGCACCTAAGTTTGAAATCCATTCCTGAACGAAGAACAAGCATTTTCGATTCACCGCACGGATGCTGCTTTTTCATTACTAAAATATCGCCCTTGGAGATATCCATGTCGTTCATCCTTTCATTATTTCATACCTTTTTATTATACCACAGGCATTATAAAAAGGCAACTTTTTTATTCAAAATAATGATATGCTTTTATTACTGACTGAAAAATATACAATAATTCCGACTCAATTGACCGAGAAATTAGAATTTTTATGAATTTTTGTGTGCGGTTATTGACGAACCGACTCAAAAATGTTATCATGATTATATATTTTTCTGATAAAGGACTGAATACAATGAAGATACCATTTATTACAAAAGACCAGGCAGAAGAAATCATAGCACAGTATCCAACGCCTTTTCATATTTATGACGAAAAAGGAATAAGAGAAAACGCAAGAAATCTTATGAAAGCTTTTTCGTGGAACAAGGGGTTCAGAGAGTATTTCGCAGTAAAGGCTACGCCAAATCCCTATATTCTTAAAATACTTCAGGAAGAGGGCTGCGGAGTTGACTGTTCATCGCTTACAGAGCTTATGATGAGCGACGCCTGCGGTTTCAGCGGCAGCGATATAATGTTCTCATCTAATGTAACTCCCGAAGCTGATATGCTCAAGGCGAGAGAGCTTGGAGCATATATTAATCTTGATGATTTTACTCATATAGAGTTCCTTGACAAGCTGTGCGGAATTCCCGAGACAATTTGTTGCCGTTTCAATCCCGGCGGACATTTTGAGATAGAAACTCAGATAATGGATAATCCCGGCGAGGCAAAGTACGGTTTTACAAGAGAGCAGCTTTTTGAAGGCTTTAAGATCTTGAAAGCAAAGGGCGCAAAGCATTTTGGAATCCATGCTTTTCTGGCTTCTAACACAGTTTCAAACGCTTATTATCCAAAGCTTGCAAGAATACTGTTCCAGCTTGCGGTCGATCTGAAGAACGAGACAGGTGCAGATATCAAGTTTATCAATCTGTCGGGCGGAGTTGGAATTGCTTATGAACCTGACAAGCCGCAGAACGATATTTTCGCTATCGGCGAAGGAGTTCATAAGGCGTTTGATGAAATACTTGTTCCTGCCGGAATGGGTGACGTTGCTATTTTCACAGAGCTTGGAAGATATATGCTTGCACCATACGGTCATCTGGTAACAAAGT
The DNA here is from genome assembly GCA_051882095.1 of Oscillospiraceae bacterium. GTDB lineage: Bacteria > Bacillota > Clostridia > Oscillospirales > Ruminococcaceae > FB2012. The sequence goes on along the minus strand of JBJERD010000062.1, from coordinate 982 downwards.
GCGTTCATCAGAAGCATACTTATAAGGAATATATCGGCGTTGATGCTTGCGCCTGCAATCTTATGAGACCGGCTATGTATGGTTCTTATCATCATATTACCGTGCTTGGCAAGGAAAACGAGCCTTGCGATCACAAGTATGACGTTACGGGCGGTCTTTGCGAGAACAACGATAAGTTTGCTATCGACAGAATGTTGCCTGAGATAGATATCGGCGATATTCTTGTGATACATGATACAGGAGCTCACGGTTTCTCCATGGGTTATAACTACAACGGAAAGCTTCGTTCAGCAGAGATACTTCTTAAAGAGGACGGCACGACTCAGCTTATCAGACGTGCGGAAACTCCTGCTGATTATTTCAGCACTTTCGATTTCAGCGGCATACTGGATAAGTACTTAAAATAAAAATGACAGTTGCAAAGATGCGGCATAAGCAATTTATCTGCTTTGCCGCTGTCTTTTTTATTGCCGAATATCATATATTTGTGTTTTTTGAGCGTTGTGATTTTTATCGTTGGAGTTTTTTATGTCTGTTGATAATATTTTTTTGCTTAAAGTAGAGAAAAAGACTTGCAAAAAAGGGCAGGATATAGTATAATTATAAATTGGTATAGTGAAAATTGCACCTGTAGAACTATGTATACAGCTGCTTGATTCACAAATCGACAGAAAGGTCAGGTAAGTTTTATGGATTTGGAAATGGTAAAATACCTTGCTGAACTTGGAAAGCTTGAATTTTCGGAAGATGCGCTTGAAAAGACAGCTAATGAAATGACTGATATTATTGATCTTATGGACACCGTCAAGGAGATAGACATCACCTATGACGCTCTTAAAGATAATCATGACGTTTATCTTAACGACCTTCGTGAGGACGTTTCCGCTCCTTCAATGGATACTAAGAAGGTTCTTCAGAATGCAGTTAATTCAAATAACTGCTTTGTAGTTCCTAAGGTTGTTGAATAATTATTTGTAAAGGA
>JBJERD010000061.1:0-4515 GCA_051882095.1 Oscillospiraceae bacterium | reverse complement strand
GTTTATGTTTTGTATGAAGATTTTTTAAGCAGTATGCTGCCCGACAGATTTTCCGGGATAAATGTTGAGGTCAGAACCTCATCATCAATAACCGCTGCTGTATGTGACAGACTTTTCCGCAGCCGCAACGATATTGACGGCGAAAGAATAGTCTTTCATATCTCAAACGACGGTACGGCTTGTTCGGCTTACAGCGACAAAACGGGGTATATATTCCATGAACGCCTTGTGCTGCTGGCAATGAAAGCCGCCTACCGAAAGGGCATACCCGTTTCGGTGCCGTTTGTTTTCCCAATGGCGGCGGACGGCATAGCAGAAGACGAGAACGGCAGGCTTTACAGATATTATAACGATTCCGACGGCGTTACGGACAGCGAAGCCCGTCAGGCTGCCCAAAGACCGGATAACTTTTTTGTGAGAGACGCTCTTGCGCTGATATGTACTATAGCAGGTTATTTGTGCGAAAAAGGCTCAACATTCTCCGAGGCAGTAAAAAATGTGCCTGGTTTTTATGCCACACAGCGATATATCAGCTTAAACGGTGATAACGCAGATACTTTGAGAAGATTTACCGCCTTCAAAAACGGCTCTGAGGAGGGAGTAATATTTGAAAATGACAGCTCCCGAGCCGTGGTAAGACCGATAAAGGACGGAAGCGGTCTGATGATATTCGCCGAAAGCTTTAAATCAGAGTCCGCTGCGGCTCTTTGCGATGAGATACAGGAAAAACTTAAAAGCTATCCACAAAATAAACCAGAACAAAGCAATGAGTAAATAAGGCTTTAATGGGGGATTATTGAAATAATTCATTTAAAAACTGCTTGACAAGACCGATAAAAAAGAGTATTATAATATTAGATATTTTTGTGCGGTAGTATTGTTCCGTCCAACCGATATTCAAAAGCTTTTTCGTTTGGCGGAGCTTACAATCATTTATGTCGCAGAGCTTTGTCTTACTATTATAATTTTCAAACGAAGCAGGTCTTCACGCTCTGTGATTTTAAACAGCAACGGAAAAATCGAATAATTTTTGAGCAAAAGCTCGTAAGGAAGGAGTTTATCACGGCCTGCCGCTTGCTTGTGCTGCCTTTGTGCAGCCTCATTCGGCAGGTCTTGAGAAGTTTTGTACATGAATAGTCAGAATAATAACGCTGCAAAAAAATTTACAGGTAGATTTGTAAGAAGAAATCAGAATCAGAAAAATGCACAGGAAAGCAAAGGTCTGTCCCTTGACCGTGCTGCCGAGGAGCTTAGGTCAAAGCCGTCGGGCACGAGAACTGCCGCAAACGTCACGGGCAGAAGATACGACGCTTCAAGACAGCAGAATACTCCTCAGCGCAGCCAGCGCAGAACCGAGAGAGAACCGCAGAGAAAAACACCCGTCAAGATCATTCCCCTTGGCGGACTTAACGAGATAGGCAAGAATTTCACCTGTATCGAGTGCGCAAACGACCTTTTTGTCATCGACTGCGGACTTGCTTTCCCCGACAGCGAGATGCTTGGCGTTGATATCGTTATCCCCGATTTTACTTATATCGAAAAAAACGCCGAAAAGCTGAGAGGAGTTGTAATAACTCACGGTCATGAAGACCATATCGGCGGTCTGCCTTATTTTCTCAAGAAATTCAACGTTCCGGTTTACGGAACTAGACTGACCCTCGGTCTGCTTGAGGGCAAACTGAAAGAGCACGGGCTGCTTGGCTCTGTGCAGCTCAACGTTGTAACTCCCCGACAGACTGTGAAGCTTGGCTGCATGGCTGTTGAGTTTATAAGAGTTAACCATTCGATACCCGACGCTGTGGGAATGGCTATCCATACCCCTGCCGGAGTAATTATCCATACGGGAGATTTCAAGGTGGATTATACTCCCATAGAGGGCGGAATAATCGACCTTGCAAGATTTTCAGAGCTTGGAAACAAGGGCGTTCTTGCGCTTATGTCCGACTCCACCAACGCCGAAAGACCCGGCTTTACAATGAGCGAGCGCAAGGTGGGCGAAAGCTTTGAGAGACTTTTCTCACAGGCTGACGGAAAGAGAATAATCATTGCGACCTTTGCTTCAAATATCCACCGTGTCCAGCAGATAGTCAACCGTGCCGCAGCTACAGGCAGAAAGGTAGCCGTTTCGGGAAGAAGCATGGTCAACGTTATCGGCAAGGGAATAGAGCTTGGCTATCTTAAAGTTCCCGAAGGCATACTTGTTGATATCGACATGATCTCACGCTATCCTGCCGAGCAGATGTGTATCGTCACTACAGGAAGTCAGGGCGAGCCTATGTCTGCGCTGACAAGAATGGCAATGGGCGAGCACAGAAAGGTGTCGATCACTCCGCAGGATTTCATAATCATTTCGGCAAATCCCATACCCGGCAATGAAAAGTATGTCACCAAGGTAGTAAACGAGCTTATGAAGCTTGGCTCGGAAGTGGTTTATGAAGCCATGTACGACGTTCACGTTTCGGGTCACGCCTGTCAGGAGGAGCAGAAGCTGCTGCTTTCCATAACAAAGCCTAAGTTCTTTATCCCTGTTCACGGCGAGTACAAGCACCTTATAAAGCATAAGGCTACCGCCATGTCGGTGGGTATTCCCGAAAGCAATATCATAATCGGCGAGATAGGAAACGTTATCGAAACAGACGGCGTCGATATGAAGGTGACAGGACAGGTTCCAGCCGGAAGAGTGCTTGTTGACGGTCTCGGCGTAGGAGACGTAGGAGCTATCGTTCTCCGTGACAGAAAGCACCTTGCGCAGGACGGTATCATAATCGCCGTAGCTACTATAGACAGAGACTCGGGCGAGATACTTGCAGGTCCCGACGTTGTTTCAAGAGGATTTGTTTACGTCCGTGAAAGCGAAGAGCTTATGGAGGAGGCTAAAAAGCTTCTTACCGAAACTCTTCAGGACTGTCTTGACCACAATATGAGAGAGTGGAATGCGATAAAGGGAAGAATGAGAGATAATCTCTCTGATTATATATATTTAAAAACAAAAAGAAGTCCTATGATACTTCCGATTATTATGGAGATCTGAAAAAGCTGATAAAAAGAGATAAAGCTTTTCTGACCATGAAGATCAAAGAGAGGAATGATCTTAAATGAAAGGAAATAACGGTTTTCAGATACTGCTGAAATTTACCACAGCCGTAGTCATAATGGCGTCGCTGATAGCTTCATATCTGGTATACGACGCTCCGTCCACCAGAGACAAGGGCAAGGCGCTGCTGTGTGTAACAATTATTTCAGCCGTGCTTGTGGTGCTTGAAACGGTGCTGTTCCGCAACAGCACCAAAAGGTACATTGCCAAAATGTCCACAAGGATATCCAAGACAGAGAGAGATTCGCTGCTGAATTTTCCTGCTCCGGCTATAATTATCGACGATCAGAACACTATCGTCTGGTATAACAGGCTTTTCGGACGTCAGGTCTATTCCGACGACGAGGCTTTCGGAGTGGATATCACCGATCTTGTCAATATCGACATGGAAAAAATATATCAGCCGGATGGAGACCTTATTTGCTATAACGACAGATTTTATGTGGCAAAGGGTATACATACCGATTCAAACGGAAGCCTTTCGATGATCTATTTCGACGAAACAACAGAGCTTGTAGAGCTTCAGTATGAGCAGAAGATGTCCCATAAGTCGGTCATAATAATACTCATAGATAATTTTGAAGACCTTATGTCCAACATCCGTGAAAGTGAAAAGGCTCATGCGCTTGTTGAGATAGAAAAGCTTATCGAGAATTTTGTTGACGGCACAACTGCATTCTCAAAAAAGGTAAGCAGCGATAAATTCTATGTTATCATGGAGGAAAGACACCTCGCACCAAGAATTGAAGACCGTTTCAAAATACTTGAAGCCGCAAGGACTATCACAGTCGGCGAAAGACAGAACATCACCCTTTCCATAGGCGTGGGTCATAACGCCGAAAACCTTGCCGAAAGCGAAAACTATGCAAAGCAGGCGCTTGAAATGTGTCTTGGCAGAGGCGGCGACCAGGCTGCGGTCAAGACCGAAAGCGGATATGAATTTTTCGGCGGAGTTTCAAAGGGCGTGGAAAAGCATACCAAGGTCAAGACCAGAATGGTTGCAAAGGCTTTGCTGGAGCTTATCATGGCACATGAAAAAGTTCTTATCATGGGTCACCGCTTCGGAGACCTTGACAGCATAGGCTCGGCTGTGGGAATGTGTTCGGCAATCAAGAAAATGGGCAAGGAAGCTTATGTTGTTGTCAATGAGGAGCAGTGCCTTGCAAAGAGTCTGATAAAATATATTTCCGATAACGATATAAGCAGCTATTTTGTCTCACCTGCCGACGGAGTGAGCAGGCATGACGAAAATACGCTTGTTATCGTTATGGATACTCATAACCCCGACCTTGTTGAGTCTAAGGAGCTGCTGGCAAGAGCGCAGCAGGTAGTGGTCATCGACCACCACAGACTTATGGTAAAATCCATTGACAACAGCGTTATGTTCTATCATGAGCCTATGGCTTCCTCCGCTTCTGAAA
>JBJERD010000060.1:0-4556 GCA_051882095.1 Oscillospiraceae bacterium | reverse complement strand
TGACAATGGCTACAAAGGTCTGCGTCATGAAGGACGGAATGATCGAGCAGATCGCTTCTCCCGTTGAGATCTACGAAAGACCCAATTCCGTTTTCTGCGCAAAGTTCATCGGAGAGGCAAACGTTGTGGAGGGTCAGGTAAAGAAAACCGAAGGCGATATGGTCACATTGACCATGTATGATACGGAGGTCTGCGTAAAGGATAAATCCGCTAAGAAAGGCAAGACCGAATACGTTAAAGGCAACACGCTTCACACGGTAATAAGACCCGAAAAGGTAAAGGTCGTTGACGACAGCTTCAGCGGCATCAAGCTGAAAGGAAAGATCGAGCAGGCAGTCTATGTTGGTGACGTTCTGAAATTGAAGGTTCGCCTTACCTGCGGAAAGAGCATCAAGGTAAAGGTGTTTACTCAGTATTCACTGGTGCTTAAGCCGGGAGCAGAGGTAACACTGGGAATGTTGGAAGAAGACATGGTTCTTGTAGACCACTAAGTTATTTAACGGTAATATCCGTTTGATAAATCAAAACATTAGGAGGAAAATAATTATGAAACACACACTCAGAAGAATCTTAGCAGCAACGGCAGCTTTAACACTTACAGCAACAATGGCACTACCAATGACCTCCTGCGGCGACAGCGGCAAAAGCGGCGGTGACAGCGGAAAGAAGTTTGAAGGTCAGACGCTTGTGGTTTGTTCGTGGGGCGGCGCAATTCAGGACGCACAGAGAAAAACCATCTTTGAACCGTTCATGGAAGAAACAGGCTGTATCATCGTAGAGGAAACAGAGCCTGATCCCGCAAAGATCAAGTCAATGGTCGAGTCGGGAAATATGGAGATCGACGTATGGGACGTTGATACCGACTTCGTACCGAGAGGAATCGCTCAGGATCTGTTTGAAAAGCTTGACTTTGAGGGCGCAGGCATCAAGACAGAGGGTATGAACGAAGCTTATGTTACCGAATATTCCGTTCCCTGCGAGACCTCGACAATCTGTATCTCATGGAATACCGACGTTTATTCGCAGGACAATCACCCTGCAAACTGGACAGAGTTCTTCGACTCCGAAAAGTTCCCCGGCAAGAGAACTCTTTATACAAACCCCATGTCAATGCTTGAAGTAGTGCTTATGGCTGACGGAGTTGCTCCCGACGAGCTTTATCCTCTTGACGTTGACAGAGCGTTCAATTATCTTGACGCTCATAAGGACGATATCCTTAAATTCTGGGAATCGGGCGCAGAATCGGTTGAGCTTGTGGCAGGCGGCGAATGTGCACTTGGTGAAGTATGGGGCGGACGTTCCATCACAGCTAAGGCGGACGGTCAGAAGATCGACTTCGACCCATACAACGCAGTACTTGCTTCCGACTCGTTTGTAATCGGAAAGGGCTCACAGAACAAGGAGCTTGCAAATGCGTTTATCGCATACGCTACATCTCCCGAGGTAGTTGCTAAATATGCTACCGAATATCCCGGAAACGCACCTTGCACAACGGAAGCTTACCAGTACATGACCGACGAGGCTATCGCAGCTCTTGCTTCAAGCCCCGAGACTGCAAAGGATCAGGTTTGGGTAGACGTTGACTGGTGGTTTGACAACTACGACGCAGTTTACGAGAGATTCCAGGAGTGGAAGATCTCATAATTAAAACCGTACTGTAAAACTCAAGGGGAGTATGAAAATGCTCCCCAAGAGAATTTTATAATGAGTGGGGGTTTTCCTATGGCAGAGAATGTAATGACCGCAAACAGCACGGACGCAGCTGTCGGCAAAAAGAAATTTTCTTTAAGACGGCAGAAATGGCTGATACTTATTCCGCCTGCGCTGTTTCTTATGGTCTTCATGTTTATACCTATTCTGAAAATGTTCATGATAAGCTTTCAGGAAGCTAAAACAGGAGCATGGACGCTTGAACACTATATGAAATTCTTTTCTAGCAGCGTTTATATCAAGGTTATCCTTCTTACCCTGAAGGTGTCGCTTGTGGTAACGATCCTGTGCCTGCTGCTTGGATATCCTGTAGCTTATGTGATGACCAAATGTTCAAGGCGGGTCTCAAGCCTTATCATGATAGCTGTAATGATACCCTTCTGGACCAGTCTGCTGGTAAGAACATATTCGTGGATGATCTTGCTCCAGTCGGACGGACTTGTCAATCAGATTCTTATGAAGCTGCATATCATAAGCGAGCCCATACAGCTTATCAACAATACCACCGGCGTATACATAGGCATGACGCATATCCTGCTGCCATATATGATATTGTCGCTTTACCCTGTAATGAAAGGCATTGATACAAACGTGGTAGACGCAGCGCAGACTCTGGGCGCAGGCAAGATAAAAGCCTTTATCAAGGTTTATTTTCCGCTGAGCGTTCAGGGAATTTCGGCAGGTTCTATCTTAGTGTTCATAATGAGTATCGGTTATTTCATTACTCCTTCGCTGCTTGGCGGTTCAGATGACGCCATGATATCGCAGATAATCCAGGTGCAGGTATCAAAGCTGCTTGACTGGCAGTTTGCTTCGGCGCTTTCGGTAATTCTGCTTGTCATATCGCTGGCTATACTCTATATCTCCAAGAAGCTTATGAAGGTAGATAAAATCTGGTAAAGGTAAGGGGGAGCTTTCATGATCGTAAAAATAATTGCGGTACTTATCATCGCATTTCTGATTTTTCCTGTAATGATCATTATTCCTATGTCTTTTTCAAGCTCGCAGTATCTTGAATTTCCCCCTCCGGGATTTTCAACACAGTGGTATGAAAAATTCTTCAATAACATTCAGTGGACAACAGCTCTGAAAAACAGTATCGAGGTAGGAATCATCACAACGGTTCTTGCGCTTATTCTGGGAATTATGGCAGCCTACGGGCTTTACAAGGCAGACTTCAAGGGGAAGTCGGCTGTTACCGAGCTTTTCATGATGCCTATGCTTGTTCCGGGAATCATCGTCGGTCTTGCAATCTACCGTTTTGAATCGCAGACCAGAGTTTTCGGACTTCCGCTTTCGGGCACAATGCAGGGACTTGTTATTGCTCATACGGTGCTTGCAATACCCTTTGTCATCAAAACGGTGCTTGCCAGCCTTGCGGGACTTAACCCCAATCTGGAGCTTGCGGCGCAAAGTCTGGGAGCAAGCAAGTTCAAAGCGCTTATCAAGGTAGTATTTCCATGTATCAAGCCGGCAATATTCTCCGGAGCTATGTTTGCCTTTGCAACGTCATTTGACGAGATCGTTGTAACACAGTTTATCGCAGGCGTAAGAGTTAATACTCTCCCCAAAAAGATGTGGGAAGGTCTGAAACAGCAGCTTGACCCTACGATAACGGCTATTGCGGCAATTCTCATCATAGGCATCACCCTGCTGATGATAATAATGAACGCAAAGGATATCTTCTACAGAAAGCCCAAGGCTATAAGAGAAGAGATCGTAGAGGACGAATAATTATTAAGGTGCGATCGGAGCATATTCGGTTGCACCTTTTTTACGCACTTATTTATTGAAGGACTGGTTTTTATGGGCGTTAAAAACAATGAGCGCAGGGGAGTTCTGCTGCTGCTGGGAACATCTCTTATATGGGGCAGCGGCTTTGTGGCGATAAAATATTCGCTTTCGGGCATGGATCCTTACCGCTTTATGGCGGTGAGGTTTATAATTGCGGCTGCGGCGGCTGTTATCATCTTCCGCAAAAGATTTAAAGCCATTGACCGCACAGCCGTTATCCACGGTATTGTCATGGGATTTATGGTATCGGCGGCATTGCTTTTTCAGGTTCTCGGCTGTGCATATACCACTGTGGGCAAGAACGCTTTTCTCACCTCGGTATATGTGGCGATAGTACCATTTATTTCGTGGGCGAGAACTCACAAAAGACCGCAGGCAGGCTGCTTTGTGGGAGCGGTGGTGTGTACTGTCGGCGCTGCCGTTATGTCGCTGGGCGGAGTTGATGGCATAAACATCGGCGACGTGCTTAGCCTTATATCGGGAGTTTTGTGGGCGTTTGATTTTGAATACACGGGAGTTTTTTCGCAGAAGTCACATTCAGCAGATCTGCTGACCGTACAGCTTATCACATCGGCGGCGGTGACTTCTGTTCTGTCTCTGGTCATGTCGCCTGCGCCGGTAGTTCTTCCTTCGGCAAAGATTATAGGCTGCGTGCTTTATACGGCGCTTATTGCCAATTGCCTTTCGTATCTTATGCAGTTTGAGGGGCAGAAATATGTTGATTCCTTCACTTCCAGCGTGATATTTGCGCTTGAGGCTGTTTTTGCTGGAGTGTTTTCATATTTTATCTTCGGAGAAAGCATTACTCCGAAATTTGCCGTGGGAGCTTTTCTGATATTTATTTCTGTATTCGCACCGAAGCTTTCCTTTCATACCGGGAAAGCTTCCGCAGAGCGGCAGATGCTTAAACGTTCGTGACAAATAATTACATTTATTTTATCCGCCGTATGCCGACCGTGTGCGGCGGACTTTTTCTTTGATAAGAAAAAATCAAAAATGTAGGTTTGTCAATGATGCGTTACAAAAGTTTCAGAAAACTTCGCCGGCAGTTA
>JBJERD010000059.1:0-4657 GCA_051882095.1 Oscillospiraceae bacterium | reverse complement strand
CCCCCTCGACCCCCACAAGCCCTTTAAAAAGGGCTTGACCCTAAACTTTAATTTTGTCACAGTTTTTTGATAAGCCGGCGCAGCAGGCTTTGTCTGCTGCGTTTTTTATCATCTGTGAATTTGACAATAGCTTTGTCATGTGGTATAATTTAAAGAGTTTTAAGTGATACGCACTATTGCTGTGCGGCGGATTTTTAAGGAGAGGAAAGTTATGAGCACTGCGACCGACGGAGCTATGGACGTCTGCAAAAGAATATCATCTAAAAGGCGCAGACAGATGATCGCTGTGTCTGCTGTTTGTACCGTGGCAGTTGGCGGAGCATTCGGCGGATATCTGTATTACGGCGCAGTTTACGCCCCCGGCTGGCATACCTCGGACGACGGCACCTATTATATCGAAAAGGAAAGCAAGGAACGTGTCACGGGTATGCAGCTTATCAACAACTCCACATATCTTTTTGACGATAACGGTTATATCCTTACAGGCTGGCAGGAGTATGACGGCGAGAAATACTATCTTGACAAGTCGGGTGTGCTGCAAAAGGGCAGAGTTGAGATAGACGGACAGGAGTATTATTTTGCCGATGATTCGGGAATTTTCAGAACGGGTCTGCGTGATTTTAACGGAATAGAATATTATTTCAACGACTACGGATTTCCCGATTCCGGCTTCAACAAGATAGACGGCGACGATTATTATTACGATTCCGAGGGAAAAAGAATAACCGGCTGGGCTGAGATAAACGGTATTCAGTATTATTTCAAGACCACCGGCGAAATGGCTGTGGGCTTTCTTGAAATTGACGGCTCGACTTATTATTTCGCTCCCGACGGTCATATGATAACAGGCTGGCAGGATATTGACGGAAAGCATTATTATTTCGGCCAAAACGGAGCAATGTTCACAGGCTGGCGTGAGGAAGATAACGAATTCATGCACGCAGACGAGCAGACGGGCGTGTTCGACGTTGGCTTTACAGTGATAGACGGCAAGACCTATTATTTTGACGGCGAATATAAAATGGTCAGAAAGTGGCAGACTATCGGCAAGAAAAGATATCATTTTTCCGACGACGGCGTTATGACCGTGGGCTGGTTCAAGGATAACGGATATAAATTCTATTTCGCCAAGGACGGAGCTGCGCTGAAAGGCTTCCAGAAGATAAAAGGCGTAATATATTACTTTGACAAAAAAGGCAGAATGCTTACCGAGTGGCAGACTATCAACAACAAGCTGTTTTATTTCGGCAAGGACGGAGTGGTAAAATCGGGCTTTCTTGACTGGGAGGACGGAGTTTATTACTTCGACCCATACAAGCATAACGCAGTCAAGGGCTGGTTGAAGCCGTATAAATATTCCGAAGAGGAAGAAGCGGCGATCACCCGTTTCAAAAAGGACGTGCGCATTTTAGACAGGCTGGAAAGATCGCAGAACGGCGAGGATATAACTCTTTCCGACGCCGAGCTTGCACGTTTGTGGGAGATAGACGATATCTATGTTGACGGCACTTACGAGCAGTTTATGCTGGAGGCTTATGAAAAGCTGGGCAGCGAGCTGTTCTGTCAGGTCTATATGGACGACGAATACCGTATGACTCAGGGCTGGACGGAGATAGGCGGATATAAATTCTACTTTGACGAGTGGACGGGCGTAAAGGCTACAGGCTGGCAGACTATTGAGGATAAGAAGTATTACTTCGGACTGTGCGGCGCCGCTGCCACAGGCGAAATGGAGATAGACGGAAAGCTGTATACATTTTCCGACAGCGGCGAGCTTGCCGAGGGAGTTGTTGAGATAAACGGAAAGCTGAAATTCGCCAACAAGGATTATGAAGACAGCAAGGATATGTGGGCGAAAAACACTCTGAAAACTCAGGACGGCAATACCTATTATTTCGACGCCAACGGAAACGCGGTCACAGGCTGGCAGGAGTACAAGGGCAAAATGTACTATTTCGGCAAGGATCATTGCCTTGTGGACGGTCTGTTCTCAGACGGCAAGGGCAAGTACTTTATGACCAAAAACGGAGCGGTCAAGAGCAAGTGGGTAAACACCGACCAGGGAACATATTACTTCGCCAAGACGGGAATGGCTTGCAAGGGCTGGACTGTCATCAGCGGAATAGAATATTATTTCGACAGCAGCGCAAAGCTGCAAAGAGGCTGGACAACTGTCGGCGGAAAGAAGTATTATCTGGTAAACGGCGTAAAGCGCAGAGGAAGACTAGTTGTAAACGACGTTTATTATGTTATCGGCGACAACGGATATATCAAAGGCGGCTGGGTAACATGGAATTCTAAGAAATACTACTGCCGTGAAAACGGAACGCCTTATGTCAGCTGTACAAAGACTATCGACGGAAAGAAATACACCTTTAATTCAAAGGGCGTATGCACAAGGGAAGAATAATGATGCATAAAAGCGTCGGCGTTTCTTAAAAAGAGCGCAGGGCGCTTTTTTGTGCGGTGGATTTTCGTGAAATATCGCAAAAAGCTATTGAAAAAAACAGCCGTCTGTGTTATAATTAATGAAATACTGCATGACGATCGCTTTGCGGTGTTGTTTATATATTCGTTTTGAAAGAGGGAAGTCGTTTTTATGACAGGACCAAAAAAGGTTGCGGCAATTCATGATATATCGGGTATTGGAAGATGCTCTCTGACGGTGATAATACCGGTGCTTTCGGCAATGGGAGTTCAGGTCTGCCCCGTGCCCACGGCGGTGCTTTCGGCACACACGGGCTACGGCGAATTTGTGATGCGTGACCTTACCGATTATATTGCGCCTGCGCTGGAGCATTATAAAAAGCTTGGCACGGAATTTGACTGCATCTACAGCGGATTTCTTGCTTCAAGCGAGCAGATAGACCACTGCCTTGAATTTTTTGGCAGCTTCCCCAATGCATTAAAGGTGGTTGACCCCGTAATGGGCGACAACGGCAAAAGCTATGCTACATATACTCCCAAAATGTGCGGCAGAATGAGCGAGCTTGTGGCTGTTGCTGATATCATAACTCCCAATCTGACTGAGGCGGCTATACTGCTTGGCGAGAAATATCCCGACGCACCGCTTAACACAAGTCAGGCAAAATCATGGCTTGTAAGACTTTCCGAGCTTGGTCCCGATATTGTTGTTATAACAAGCGTTCCCATAGCCTCGGGCGGAATTGCAACTATCGGCTATGACAAAAACTCCAACAGCTTCTGGAAGATAATAAACGATTATGTTCCCATAAGCTATTCTGGCAGCGGAGATATGTTTGCAAGTATTCTCATAGGCGGAATACTAAAGGGCGACAGTCTTCCCATAGCAATGAACAGAGCCACTTCGTTTACCGAAATGGCGATAAAGACCACCTACAGCTACGGAACTCATTGGACGGACGGCATAATGCTTGAACCTCAGCTGCCATGGCTGACGGGGTATCAGGAGCTTTCGGATTATACTAATCTGTAATGAAAAAGGTGAGTAAAACGATATCCGATGTGACTGTAAGATCTGCGGAAAGCTGCGATATTGAATTGCTGCTTTCGCTCAGATATGAAATGCTTCGTGTAGTAAAGAATGACGAAAAGCTTTCTTTTGATATGGCTTTTCAAAAAGCGACAGAGGATTATTTTCTGAACGGTGAGCATAATACAGTGCTGGCGTTTTGCGGCGATACAGCTGTGGGCTGCGCAACTATGAGCTATGTGAATATGATGCCTACCTGCGACCACCCCGGCGGTAAAAGAGGACATCTGATGAATGTTTATGTCAGACAGGAGTTCCGCAGACGTGGGATCGCTGCGGAAATGGTGGAGCTGCTGCTTCGGCAGGTGAGAGAAATGGATATAACAAGCGTAAGCCTTGATGCAACCGATGACGGCAGAAAGCTGTATGAGAAGCTGGGCTTTGTTCCGTCGGATGAATATATGGAAATGAATATAAGCTATTGATGTGCTGTATATTTTGAATTGAGTTGATAGTATATGCATAAACTTAACATAGTGCTTGTAGAGCCGCAGATACCGCAGAATACGGGGAATATCTCCCGAACCTGTGCGGTAACGGGAGCGGTGCTTCATCTGGTAAAGCCCTACGGCTTTGTTATTTCAGACAAGCATCTTAAAAGAGCGGGACTTGATTACTGGGATAAGCTTGAAATACATCAGTATGAGAATCTTGATGAGTTCTTTTCCAAAAACAGCGGCGAGTTTTATTTCTTTACGACCAAGGGAAGAAAAACTCACAGCGATGTGGCTTATCCCGAAGAAAAGGACGTTTATATAGTCTTCGGACGTGAGGACAAGGGGCTGCCGGAGAAACTGCTGTACAAAAATCCGGACAGTTGTGTAAGAATACCCATGCGAAACGACCTGCGCAGCCTTAATCTTTCAAATTCGGTGGCAATAGCCTGCTATGAGGTGCTGAGACAGTGGGGATATCCCGATCTTGGAAGAGAGGGAAAGCTCACGCAGTACAGCTGGCAGGACTAAGGCAACACCGCACAACCATTGTCGTGCAGATGCGCAGCAAAGACGCCGGTCGGTGGGTGCGTGTTGTTACCTTAAAAAACAGGGGGGGTTAAATGTGGATGCTGAGAAGCTAAAAGAGAAATTGCTTGAAAAAAGAACGCTTGCGGCAATTATCACAGCAGCCGTAATTGTTCTTATA
>JBJERD010000058.1:0-4661 GCA_051882095.1 Oscillospiraceae bacterium | reverse complement strand
ATGAAGCAGCAGAATGTTGAAAAGCTGAAATATGTCATAAACACACACCCACATTCTGACCACATGGGAGAAATGAGCGATGTTCTGAAAGCCTTTGACGCCGAAAAAATAATCATGCCGAAAATCACGGGAGAAATGACTCCCACTTCTTCGGTGTATAAAAGGCTGCTTGAAACGATAAAAGCGCAGAACAAGAAGATAACGGCGGCAAAGGACGGAAGCTTTGAGCTGGGCAGCGCAGAGGTGAAGCTGTTTACCACAAAAGAGGAACACTCCGACCTTAACAACTATTCGGTGCTTGTGAAGATAATACACGGAGGCAACAGCTTTCTGATAACAGGCGACTGCGAGACCGAGGAAGAAAAGGAAATGCTTGAGCAGGGCTTCGACCTGTCAGCAGATGTGCTGAAAGCAGGTCATCACGGCAGCTCAACATCGTCGTCGGCGGAGTTTTTAAAGGCGGTAGACCCAAGCTATGCCGTTATTTCCTGCGGAACGGGAAACAAATACGGTCATCCTCACGACGAAACGGTGGAGGCGCTGAAAAAATACACAGGCAGCGATGGACTTTACATAACAATGGACGACGGTTCGGTAGTTTTCAGATCTGACGGAAAGGGTCTGACCGCCGAGACCGAAAAGGGAGTTGAGCTTAATGTTCACAATTGACAGGATCGAGGGCGGATATGCCGTTTGTATCGACGATAACGGCAAGCTTCACGATATAGAGCTTTCGCTTATCGAAAGCGGAGCAAAGCCGGGCGACGTCATTTCAGACGGCGCATACGGATATAAAATACTGAGAGATGAAACGCAAAAGCGCAGAGCCGAAATAAGCGCTTTGCAGGACGATCTGTTTGAATGAGATAGGGGAAAAACGGCATGACAGGTGCCGATAAAAACGAGAGGGGGCGTGCCCGTTTTACGGGCGTTGTTCTATGGAAAAGGATCTATTTTCGCTGATAGAAGAAAGAATGTCAACACTTTCAAAGGGGCATAAGCTTATTGCAAATTATATACTGTCCCATTATGACAAGGCTGCGTTCATGACGGCTCAGAAGCTGGGTAAAAACGTGGGAGTCAGCGAATCGACGGTAGTCAGATTTGCTTCCGAGCTTGGCTACGACGGCTATCCTGCGCTGCAAAGAGCATTGCAGGATCTTATGAGAAACAAGCTGACAGCAGTTCAGCGTATCGAGGTCACTTCCGACCAGATGAGCCGTGAGGACGTACTGGAGCGTGTGCTCAATCTTGATATCAACAAGATAAGACGCACTCTGGAAGAAACTTCAAAAGCAGATTTCAACGACGCAGTAGACAAGATAGTCGGCTGCAATACAATATATATTCTGGGAGCGAGAAGTGCCGCTCCTCTTGCAAGCTTTCTGAACTATTACTTTACGCTTATATTCCCTCATGTAAAGCTTATCAGAAACACCACCACCAGCGAAATGTTCGAGCAGATAATGCATATGGACGAGCGTGACGTTATCATTGGCATCTCATTCCCGAGATACTCACGTCAGACGGTAAAGGCTCTGCAATATGCAAGCAACAAGGGCGCAAATGTTATCGCCATCACCGATTCTGAGGCTTCGCCCCTTGCGCAGTATGCAGACAATCTGCTGCTGGCAAGAAGCGATATGGCATCCTTCGTCGATTCGCTTGTTGCTCCGCTTAGCCTGATAAATGCACTTATCGTTGCGGTATCAATCAGCAATGTGGATAAGGTGTCGCAAAGCTTCGAGCGTCTTGAACGCATCTGGGAGGAGTACGACGTTTATGAGAAAACGGAAGAAAAATCTCATAAGCTCTGACCTGACTATCACATTTTCGGGAGATGATCTTTATGCGCACGGCTGACGTGATAATTATAGGCGGCGGAGCTTCGGGACTGTTTGCATCAATTCAGCTTGCGTGGCAGGGCAAAAGCGTGGCGGTCATCGAGCATGAGCGCAAGCCCGGAAAAAAGCTGCTTATAACAGGCAAGGGCAGATGCAACGTCACCAACAACTGCGACGTTGAAACTGTTCTGAAAAACATACCGAGAAATCCTCGTTTTATGTATTCGGCGCTTTCAAGGTTTGCCCCCGAGGACACAATGGCTTTTTTTGAAAGTCTGGGAGTTGCCCTTAAAACCGAGAGGGGAAACAGAGTTTTCCCCGAAAGCGACAAGGCTGAGAGCATAGTTTCGGCTCTCGTCAATGCCGCAAAGCAGGCAGGGGTGGAGTTCATAAACGACAACGCACAGGAGCTTATCATAGAAAACGGCGCAGTAAAAGGCGTGAAGTGCGATAAGAGCCAGTATTTCGCCGAAAGGGTAGTTGTGGCTACAGGCGGGTGTTCCTATCCGCTGACAGGCTCAACAGGCGACGGATATAAGCTTGCAAAGCAGGCAGGACATACCGTTACCGACATTTCGCCGTCACTTTGTCCTATGGTGACGGAGGAAAAAGAGTGCGCCGAAATGATGGGGCTTTCGCTGAGAAACTGCACTCTTTCCCTTTACGAAAATGACGACCCCAAGCCGATTTTTTCAGAGCTGGGTGAAATGCTTTTTACTCATTTCGGACTTTCGGGACCGCTGGCGCTTTCCGCTTCGGCGCATACCGAAAAGATAACAAAGGGAAAATATAAAGTAAAGATAGACCTTAAACCCGCTCTTGACCGTGAAAAGCTTGACAGCAGGATACTTCGTGATTTCAGCGAGTTTCCCAACCGTGACTTTTCAAATGCGCTTAAAAAGCTTCTGCCGTCAAAGATGATAGACACAATAGTGAAGCTCAGCGGAATACCGGCGTATAAAAAGGTCAATCAGATAACCCGTGAGGAAAGAGAACGGCTTGTAGGACTGCTTAAAGAACTGACCTTTACGGTAAAATCGCTGAGACCCGTTGAGGAAGCTATCATTACAAGAGGCGGAGTGGACGTTAAAGAGGTCTCGCCCAAAACAATGGAGTCAAAGCTTGTGGACGGACTTTATTTTATCGGCGAGGTACTTGATGTGGACGCTTATACAGGCGGCTTCAATCTGCAAATAGCCTTTGCTACTGCCTATGCAATGGCAAGCGAAATGCAGTGAATGATATTGACATTGGAGGACATTTTTATGGGAATAAATATTGCGCTTGACGGACCGTCGGGAGCAGGAAAATCTACAATAGCCAAAAGGATAGCCGCAAAGCTTGGCTATGTGTATGTTGATACGGGAGCGCTTTACCGCTCGATAGCTTATTATGTCATATCCAAAGGCGCAGCGCCCGAAAAGGCGGAAGAGGTCTGTCCGCTGCTTTCGGAAATAGACGTGAAGCTGTGCTATGTTGACGGCGGTCAGCGTGTAATGTTAAACGGCGAGGACGTTTCGGATAAGATACGCACTCCCGAAATTTCAATGGGAGCTTCTGCGGTCTCTGCCATAGAGCAGGTGAGAAGCTTTCTGTTCGACCTGCAAAGGAGCATCGCCGCAGAGAATAACGTCATCATGGACGGAAGAGATATCGGAACGGTGGTTCTTCCAAACGCCGACGTGAAAATATTCCTTACCGCCTCAGCAGAAGAACGTGCAAACCGCCGTTTCAAAGAGCTTCAGGAAAAGGGAGACCCTTCCACCTACGAACAGGTGCTGAAAGACATCCAGCAGAGGGATTATAACGATACTCACCGTGAGATAGCTCCCCTGAAAAAGGCTGAGGACGCTATCGAGGTGGACTCCACTGAGCTGTCGCTTGATGAAACTGTTGATAAGATAGTTGGTATCATAAAAGAAAAGACAGGCTCTGAAACTCAGCATAAGGAGCGCAAGCATACCTCTAAGGAGTTTGCACCCGTCACACCCGTAAAAAGAGGCAAAAAGCTTAACCCGTTCAGAATGTGGTTCTACAGCTGGTTCAGACCGATTGTAAAAGGCATTTTCCATTGCTGGTTCGACCTTAAATTCGAGGGCAAGGAGAATATCCCCAAGGACGGCAGCAATATTTTCGCTTCAAATCACAGAAGCTACTGCGACCCGGTGTTCATAGCGCTGCCCACAAGAGTTCCTCTTTCCTATATGGCTAAGGAAGAGCTTTTTCATCAGAACATATTCTTTACCCTGCTTATCAAAGCCTTCGGCGCTTTTCCCGTAACAAGAGGCAAGGGCGATACCGCAGCTGTCGATACTTCTATGGAGAAGCTTGAAAAGGGAAGAAACCTTGTTATTTTCCCCGAAGGTACACGCTCAAAGGACGGAAAAGTCGGCAAGGGCAAAACGGGAGTTGCTCTTATTGCGGCGATGGCTCAGGTGCCGGTGGTTCCCGTAGGAATAAATTTCGAGGGAAAGCTTAAATTCAGAAGAAAGGTAGTTGTTCGGTTCGGCAAGCCAATCATGCCCGAAGACCTTGCCGTTACGTCTACAAACCCAAAAGAGCTTAAATTGCTCAAATCAAAGATAATGGACGCTATCACCGAACTGGTACATTAAATGTTAACAAATTGTAAAATTTGCGTCGCTGACACCGCAGGATTCTGTTTTGGTGTAGACAGAGCCGTAAAAATAGTGTATAATGAATTAGATAACCGAAATAATGTTGTAACGTTAGGTCCTATAATTCATAACAGAAATGTAGTAGCCGACCTTGAAAGCAAGGGCTGCAAAGCAGTAACTCTTGAAGAGGTCGGAAAAG
>JBJERD010000057.1:0-4689 GCA_051882095.1 Oscillospiraceae bacterium | reverse complement strand
ATATTCAGCCCATTGAGAGACCTGATTAAGCAAAATACGCTCTTCGTCGCTCAACTCGCCCAGAAAAGACAGATTAAGCGGTTTCATTATCAGAAGCTGTAGCCGTTGTTTTCAAGCTCGCTCATAAGGTCAACGCCCTGGAAGCCAACGTTCTTCGGCATGATAGCAAAGGTTTTCTGAGCCATCATTTTGATATCAGCCTGATTAGCATATGCAACGCCGGAAAGAAAATCGAGAATTCTCTTAGCGTCTTCACTCTTTACTGTTTCAAGATTTAACAAAACAGTCTTCTGTGCATTTATATCGTCTCCGATAGATTTAACTTCAGAAAAATCGTTTGGTCTTGCAAGAACGATCTGAAGAGTAGTTGTGGCAGCAATCTTTACTTCTCTGTTTGCGCCTCTGGGAACATCGTCATATTCTTTTTTATTGTCATATATAGTCTGATATTCTTCCTCCTGATCGATCTCGTCCTCACCCAAGAAAATGCTTTTAAAACCCTGTAAAACGCTCATTACTCAAACCTCCAAATATTTTCTAGCTCCGAAGAGCTTTGTTCCTATTCTTACAAGATTAGAGCCGTGCTTAATTGCAAGCTCGTAATCGCCCGACATTCCCATAGACAAAATCTCCATAGAAACGTTTGGTACAGCTCTTTCCTTTAAATCAAGAAACAAGCTGTGCATTTTATCAAATATATCTTCACCTGAGCCTATGGGCGGAATAGCCATAAGCCCCTTGACCGAAACATTTTTCAACTGAGATATCTCTTCAATAAGTGACAAAAGGTCATTCTGACCAATACCGCTTTTAGAAATCTCATCTCCGATATTTACTTCAACAAGAATATCCATGGAGATCCCGTTCTTCAAAGCAAGACGGTCAATTTCCTTAGCAAGCTTTATGCTGTCCACAGACTGGATCATGCTGACGTCGTTAATAATATATTTGACCTTGTTTGTCTGCAAATGACCTATCATATGGACCTGTGCCGATTTATCATATACATCTTTTTTAGAAAGATATTCCTGCACCCTGTTTTCACCAAGCAGAGTTATTCCCTGCGAGATAGCAAAGTTAATCTTTTCAGGTGCAACAGTTTTCGTCACTGCCATGATGTCTATTTTTTCATTGCTGCTGCGGTATTTTGCCTTAGCATTTTCAACATTATAACATATCTCCTGATAGTTTTCAAGAATATACTTAAACTCAGGAGGATTCATCGCTGTCTGACACATCTTTATTAGAAACCACCTCCAGCAAAATCTGGTCGTAAAGCAGTAAATATTCCTCATCGGAAGCATTCTTTGAAACGACAAAATCATCGCCTTCATAGATAACATCTATCTTCTTGAAAGTTATCTCATTGCCGAGTATAACATATACTCCTTTTTGCTCGCCTTGGAATCTTATAGCCTTACGAGGCACTTTAATGCCCTGATATTCTTCAAAAATCAACTCTATCGACTGAACCCTGAACTTGACCAGAACATCGTCAAGTCTGTCGCATGAAAGAACGATAATGCATTTATCTTCATCTTCCGCAGGCTTGACCGACTCAACGTCAACATCATAAATGTTGTTTGAGGTACTGAACATTATCTGCAACGTATCGCCTTCAATAATACGCTTGTCTGCGTCAACAACACCAACAATGCGGCAGGAATAATCGTCAAACATCTTACCGATAGCGCCGGTTGGAACACTTTGCTCGTTTTCGGCATCAGTTATTTCCTGAATATCCTGCTGAGACAGAGAATCGATCGAATCAAGCGTAAGCTTGTCCTCATAGCCGTCGCAATAAGATACAAAATAACCTGTTTCGGCTGCATTTACCGTATCTATCATTACAGACTGCTTGTCAAGCTGTGCTGCTTGGGATTGCAGAGCCGATATCTTATCGTTATAGTTTTCTGAGGTATCGGTTATTATATTATAAATATTCATTACTACTGACATATCGCCCTTTGTTTTATGCAGTGAACTGTAGTCACCTTTCTGCGAATAAGTCAGCAGTTGTCTGTATTCGTTATCAATTTTCGTTTTCAGAGTTTCCGGCTGAACATAGTTTGTTGTGCCGGGGTTCTGAGCTCTTTCAAGGTCTGAGATCTGCTCGTTTATCCTTTCCGATTTTCTTTTTGCCGAAATAGCTTCTTCCGAGGAATAAACTTCTGCGATAGGGCTGTTAACAGAAATTTTGCTTCCGTCAGGATAGAGATAATCGAGCACTCCGCTGCCGGAATAAGTTACAACTTTTTCATCTCTGACAATAACGCCCTTAAAAGGAATGTTCTCATTTATATTACAAAGAACCGCTTCCTCCGTATCATGCTTATCGTTGACCCTGTAATATATCTGGCTACCTACAGTCGCCAGAACCAATAACGACATAACACCTACCAATATTTTTGTAGTAAGCGACTTCATTAAAAATCACCTAAATATCATTCTGCTGGTCGCAAGCGTCAAGAACATTAATTGAACGAACCGGCGCAATAGTGGAAATAGCGTGCTTGTAAACAACGTTCTGTTTACCCTCACAATCAAGAATAACAATATAGCTGTCAAATCCCTTTACAATTCCCTTGAACTGATAGCCGTTCATAAGAAAAATTGTTACAGCGACCTTCTCTTTTCTTGCCTGATTAAGAAAAATATCCTGCAAATTCAAATTCTTGTTCATAATAATAACACTCCTTAGAACATAACACACCAAAAATATAATAAAAATTATATCAACTTATATTATAGCACATAATTTCTGATTTGGCTATAATATTTTGAATTTTTTTGAGAAAATTTTTATAATCGTCAATTTTATCGGCATTTACCCACCGTATTCCGTCAACTCGCCTAAACCAGGTCAGCTGACGCTTGGCATATCGCCTTGTTTCCTGTTTGATTTTTTCTATACACTCGTCCAATGACGAACTGTTTTCAAAATAAGGGATAAGCTCTTTATAACCGATAGCCTGATGAGCGGTCGCCATATTATGGTTCTCATACATATGCCGTGCCTCTTCTATCAAGCCTTTTTCTATCATAGAATCAACTCTTTGATTTATTCTGTCATAAAGAACCTGCCTGTCTTCAAATCCAATACCTATAATACAGCAATCATAAGGGGTACTCTCACGTCGGCTGTTTTTCTTATGCTGCGACATAGGCACGCCGGTAAGTTCATATACCTCCAAAGCCCTGATAACTCTTGGTAGATTGTTTTCATGAACTTTCAATGCCGTTTCCTCATCGACCTGATAGAGACGTTCCCACAAGACATGATTTCCAAGCTCTCTGGCTTCGTTTTCAAGCTTGCTTCTGATATTGCTGTCTCCGACAGTATCGTCAAAATTGATATTATCTATAAGCGAACTGATATACAAGCCTGTTCCGCCGCATAAAATCGGCAACTTGCCTCTTTGATAAATATCATTGATTGCTTGTGCCGCAAGCTTGACATAGTCAGCTACCGAGAACGCCCGATCGGGCTCAAGGAAATCAATAAGATGATGAGGTATCCCCTGCATTTCCTCTTTATCGGGCTTTGCCGTGGCAATGCTCATGCCTTTGTATATCTGCATAGAATCGGCTGAAACTACTTCGCCGTTGTAAATCCTTGCAAGCTCAACAGCAAGCTTTGTCTTTCCGGAGGCAGTCGGTCCGGCAATAACTAAAAGGGGTATTTTATTTTCCATTCTGACGCCTCTCTCTGTTAAACTATTCTTTTAAACTGCTTTTCGATATCCTTTTTGGAAAGCTTTATCATAACAGGTCTTCCGTGAGGACAATATCTGATATCATCACGTCCGTATACATTGTTGACAAGCGCCTGAAGCTCAATTATATCCGAATCGTCATGCGCTTTTATAGCAGCCTTGCAAGCGATCGAATGATAAAGCTCGTCAAATAACTCAAGCTGAGGATTATGCTTACATTCAAGAAAATTCCTTGCCAGCTCTGTAACGATCTCGGTGGGGTTTTCGTCCCCGAGAATTATAGGCACTCCCTTAACAGCAACGTTAGGAGCAACATCGGGCTCAATATCAAATCCGAGCTTGGAAGTTTCCTCAACGTTTGCCGACAGTGCGTCATATTCATCATAGGAAAGCAATACCATAATAGGTTCTAAAAACATCTGAGTATCGAGCTCTTTTGCGTTGTCTTTGATCTTTTCAAAAATATATCTTTCATGCGCTGCGTGTTTGTCAAACAGAAGCATATCCTCTCCTGCCTGAGCAACTATGTATGTTTTAAAAAGCTCACCTATAACAACAGGTCTTACAGGAGCTTCCTCCGCAGCTTCTTCGATGATTTTTGTGTGCTTTTCAAAGCTTTCGTTTGAGATGTATTTAAAATCAGCAATCTCTTCGATTATTTCCTGTGTAAGCTCGCTTTCATTCTGCTCGGCAGAGTTGTCATCCTCAAAATCAACTTGAGGGAGGGCGGTTACGTTTACAGCAGGAACCTTCTCCACATCAGCATTGTCATCCGATAATGATTTCAAACACAGATCCTGCCCGATCTTATCATTGTGTTCTGCCGGCTTGCCGACAGGCGGAACTACAGTCCTGAACTGAGCTTCACCGGAAGTATGCAATGAAGCCGAAGTATTAGTCTGAAGTGTGTTTTTCTTCGGCTCAGCAGTCTTTATATCGGTTTCATCGTTGACAGAAAACTTTAACTGCTCTC
>JBJERD010000056.1:0-4699 GCA_051882095.1 Oscillospiraceae bacterium | reverse complement strand
TGATTTATTCTTTTCGTCGGAGATCAGAAAAAATTACTTGCCTCAGCTCTCTCCCGTGATTCGGAAAACCCCAAAATCACTTCACCGGGATCTGAATTTCGGTAAGCCATTCGTTTTCTGTCTCCTTATTCCATACGCCGTCTATGTACGATTCTCTGATGTTTCCGCAGATCTCATATCCGTTTTCTTCAATGTATTGAAGAAGCATAGCATAAGATCTGTGCAGGGTGTTATAAGAGCCTTTGTGAAAAATACAAGCCGCCATAGGTACTTTGGGAAACACCTGAAATACTATATCTCCTGTATCCTGCTTTTTCTCTGTGACTGCCTCACAGATCTCTACCAGTATATCCTCTTCCTTGTATTCGGGTTCAAGGTAGTGAGTAAAGCAGTAAGCAGGCTGAGCACACTTGCAGTCTGACATTTCCATTTGCGCTCCCATTTGCGGCATCAGTTCAAACAGTGCGTCATATGACTTTATTCTCCGTTTCATGGTACAGACGATCGCCTGCGGTATTTCCTTGATAAGCACGGGAGCCGATAAATTTATATTATCTTTTGCAAGATAACTTTCGACTTGAGAAAGCTTGTCGGTCAGGACTGCGATCTCTTTTAAGATATCCTGCTTTTTCTCAAGTAAGAATGATTTTTCTTCTGCTCCGTCCATGATCTTATGAATATCATCTATGGAAAATCCCATGTTTTTTAAGGCGATTATCCTTTGCAGCTGCGCCATCTGACCTGCCGCATAATAGCGGTAACCGTTCACTTCGTCCACATATACCGGAACAAGAAGCTTGTGTTCGTCGTAATAGCGAAGCGTCTTTATGGTAACACGGTTCATATTGGCAAACATACCTATCTTATATAGCTGCTCTTTTTCTTTGTCCTTACAGCTTGGATGTTGCTGATTCATTTTCATATTCATCATATCTGCCTCCCATTATTCCCACCTGAAGACCTTGACTGAGATCGCTGTGCATATCACGGCAATACCCACAAGCAGCACAATGATTTTCCATACATTCTCTAATTGCGAACCCATAGAGACCGCTTTCATAAGCTTTATTCCCTGCGTCAGCGGCAGCACATCGGCAACCTTCTGCAAGCCCCTTGGAAACAATTCATACGGTATTGTGGCGCCTGATAAAAACAGCATTGGAAAATATACGAGCGTAGTAACGGCATTTACTGATTTAATTGTTCTGCATAAGCTTGCCATCAAAAGTCCGATGCTGAACATGGAAACAAGCGTCAACAGCCAGCAGCCTATGAACGCCAAAACATTTCCCTTCATTTCATATCCCAGAAATACAACTGAAACCAGCGCAACGGATACAGCAGACAAAAGCGCAGTTACTCCGCCGCATAACACATCACTGCCTAATATCCACATGGGACTGCAAGCCGTGGTGAAGAAATGCTTCAATATTTTCTTGTCACGATAGTCGGCGACAGTAAGAGGTATCCCCATAAAAGCCGCAGCACAAATGCCCACCGCTATCAGTGAAGCAAATGAGCTTTCCAGATAAGTAAGACCCTCCCCTGCCTGCTTTTGTCCTGCTATCATATTTATAAGTATCATGACTCCTATGGGCATTGCTATGCCGAAAAGCAGCATATCGCCTGAACGCAGCGCTAATTTCTGTTCGATGGTGTATAATTTAAAAAAACGTTTCATTGTGTGATCTCCTCCCCCATATACCAAAGATATGCTTCCTCTAAGTTGTCATAAGGACTGCTTTCGATGATTTCCTTTACCGTACCTTCTGTGACCTTCCTGCCGTCTTTCATCAGAAAAATGCGGTCGCACAGAGTTTCTGCTTCTTCCATATAATGAGTGGTGAGGAAAATCGTAGTTCCTTTCTTCTTTAGTTCCTTTAAATGTCCCCATACCTCTCTTCTTGCCGCCGTATCCAGACCGGTGGTCAGCTCGTCCAGAAACACGATCTCAGGCTCGTTGATAAGCGCCAATGCAACGGATAATCTTTGCCTTTCTCCTCCTGAAAGCTTGTTCACCTGTGATTTTTCAAGCTTTTCCAATGAGAAGAATTGCAGCAGCTTGCGGTGATCCTCCGGGTTATCGTATAAAGCTGACATTTCCTCACAAAGCTCATACACCCGAATATTGTTTTGATAGTTAGAGGATTGCAGCTGCACACCGACCCGTTCAAATATCTCCTTGCGATGGGTGTTGGGATCCAAACCGAAAATCGTTCCGCTGCCGTGGTCAGGCTTCTTCAGCCCCAGCAGCAGATCAATGGTCGTACTTTTGCCTGCCCCGTTATGACCTAAAAGACCGAAAACCTCTCCTTTCTCCACACGGAATGTAATATTGTCCACAACTACTCTTCCATTAAATGACTTTGTCAGGTCTTTTGCCTCGATACAAGTGTTCATATATAGCCTCCTTTAAGTTTGTAAGGCTATTATATACCCTCCCCTTAGGGACGAGTCAAGCATTATTTTTTATTTTTTGCTCTTGCTTGTTTTGAGCGTTCTTTACTGGAATAACTGCCCCGGAAGCTTCTTTTTTCCCTTGTGGGGGAACTGATTATCAAATGCTTCCGCCTCTGCTTCGTCCACAAAATATCCCTGCGGAGTTGAATACTCACCCGTTATCCCGTCCAGATAGCCGGGTATCAATTCCTTGCACAAAAAGAATGATGCGTCTTCACCTTCGGGAACGCCATGATAACGAATACCGAATTTGCTTGCATAGTTAAACCCGCTCTTTCCGTAAAAATCAATGTTGCCTTCAAAGCAGACTGCGCCGCAGCCAAGCTCCTTTGCTTTTTCAAGTGAATAGTCCAACAGTATCTTTCCGTAGCCCTTTCTTTTGAGCTCGGGTGTAATGCATATAGGTCCCATTGCCATGATCGGGATATCTCTTCCGTCGTCCGACTTTATTATCGCACGCATAAACATATTCTGACCGATAAGCTTGCCGTCAAGCTCCATAACAAAATCAAGCTCCGCAACAAATGCAGGATCGTTTCTCAGCTGATTCAATACATAATGCTCTAAGCAGCCGGGACGGTATACGTTCCAGAAGCTTTCTCTCACCATGTTTTCAACTTCACGATATTCTTCTTCTTTCTCCAAACGTATAACAATATTGTTATTGTTCATTTTTTCACTCAACCTTTCTGTATCATTTTTTGTTTTTGATATGCTTAAAATTATTGTTCTTTCACCTCCTGTCACGCCTCGTGATTCTGTTTGAACTGTTTTATGTGACCCCTCAGAATTTCAGTATACTCCTCATTCCCACCTTTTTTATCGGACATATTGATAAGAAGAAAAAGCGGAGCATAATATTCTACCGCAAGCTGCCTTGGATCTTCTTCCTTCAACACACCTTTCTTTATCAGCTCACGAAACAGATCTTCCATATAGGAAACAGGCCCTGCAACAATGCACTGACTGTATAGCTCTGCAATTTCGTCATTCCGATATTGTTCCAGGATCAACATTCTTCGGAAGAGCAGAGCAAAGCTGTCCTCCGTCCAGAATTTCAGCTGCTCAACAGTGAATTTCTCTATGCTCTCCCAAGACGTGTTTTCATAAGGCTCCGAACTTTCATCATACTGTTCGACGGGCATCTCATATTCTTCCGCCCTTTGAGCGTCGGTCTGTACCATTCTGTCAACGATGCTGTCAAAAATATCACGCTTGTTCTTATAATGCCTGTACAGAGCGCCCTTGGTCATGCCAAGCTCTTGCGCAATGTTCCTGACAGATACCGCCTCATAACCGTCTCTTGCAAACAGCTGTAGTGCCGTCATTAAAATTTTCTCCTTAGTGTCACCCATATCTATCCCTCCCAAGCATGAAAATGCTTTCTTTTCATAAGTAAACGGTCGTTTACTTTTATTATAGCAAACCACCGTTTATTTGTCAACCGTAAGATCAATAAGGTCATGATAACCATATACCATGAAATGTATTGCTTGTTTTCCGTATATTGTATCGTCAAATCGGCAGAAAAAATGTCAACTCACGGAGCATTATGTCGTTTCGACCCTGTTAAACGTCGTTTCGACCCATGTCTATTGACATTTGGAAGGCAAATAATTTATAATTATTATGTGCAGACATCAGAACTCTGATGTAATGCGGAGCTGTCACGGATAGGCTTTCTGTGAAAAGCTTCGCCAATAAAAATTAAGGAGGAAATTACATGACAAAAAAACTAACGAAACCGATAGCATTTTTGTCGGCAGTCGCTATGCTTATGACTATGCTGCTTTATCTGCCGGGCAGCGTTGGCTTGGGACTGACGGCGAATGCGCAGCAGATCACAGCGCCTTCAACGGACGCAGACGGCGTTTATCAGATCGGAACGGCTGCTGAGCTTTACTGGTTTGCAGGACTTGTAAACGGTACGCTCAGTGACGTGGATCAGAACAGATCAGCAAACGCAGTTCTCACAGAGAATATCACGGTAAACGAGGAGCTGCTATCGGCAATTCAAATCAGCGAAGAAACCGGAAAAGTATCAAACAGCGAGAACTTTTTAAGCTGGACGCCTATCGGCTGGTATGATTACGATGCAAGTTATGACAATTCTTACACCGGCACATTTGACGGACAGGGATTCACTGTCAGCGGATTGTTCTTCGAAGACAGCGAAGCAGATTGTGTTGGCTTGTTCGGCTATGTAGGAGAAAACGGCAGTGTTTCCAATGTCGGCGTT
>JBJERD010000055.1:0-4719 GCA_051882095.1 Oscillospiraceae bacterium | reverse complement strand
CAGATATAATTAGATTTTGATACGTAGCACACTGGGAAAAATAAGAGAATATAAGCAGCTGCTTGAACCGCTGGGCTACAGCGTTATGTCTCAGAGCGAGGCAGGTATAGAGCTTGAAGCGGAAGAAACGGGAAGCACCTTTGCCGAAAATGCTGCAATCAAAGCCAGGGCGATATACGGCATGACAAAATGCGCCGTCCTTGCCGACGACAGCGGACTTTCGGTAGACGCTCTTGGCGGCGAGCCGGGAGTTTATTCCGCACGCTACGGAGGACTTTCCACCGACAGAGAGCGCAGTATGCTCATACTTGATAAGCTTAAAAACGTTCCGGAAGAAAAGCGCACGGCAAGGTTTATCTGCGCTATACATTTTATAAAGACCGACGGAAGCGAGATATCGGTGCAGGGAAAATGCGAGGGTAGAATAGGCTATAAGCCGCTTGGAGAAAACGGCTTCGGCTATGACCCAATATTCATGTACGGCGAAAAAAGCTTTGCGCAGGTCTCGGCAGATGTAAAAAACTCTGTCTCTCACCGTGCAGAGGCTTTGAAGCTGCTTATTCGGGAGCTTAAAAATGATTAAGGAGATACCTATAGAAAAGCTTGTGGTTCGTCCGTCAATGAAGCTTGATTTTATGGGCGGAGAGATCTGGTTTGAACAGCTTGACGCTTTGAGCGTTCACACAGAGCTTGCAATGAAAAAGTTTACCGACGACCTTAAACAGATAAGAAGGATATCAAGTCCGTCAAGGATAGCGGTGAATGTAAATGAAACTCTTGTTACCGATGAGTTTGCCGACCTGCTTGTTGATGAATTGTGTTTGTCGGATAAGTATATAACCAAGCTTGTATTCGTCGGCACAGATACTTCCGTAAAAAGAAAACTGCATAAAAGATTCAGGAAAAAGAATTACAGCTTTGCAGTCGGTTTCATAAACGATTACGAAAAGGCAAAGATATGGCTTATGACTGAAAGCTGCTGAAAGGAATAAAAATATGATCACACCAAAACAAAGAGCAGAGCTTAAAGGGCTTGCAAATTCGCTTGAACCTGCATTTCAGGTAGGCAAGGGCGGAGTAAACGACGCACAGGTGGCGCAGATAGACGACTATCTGAGAGTCCATGAGCTTGTAAAGATAAAAGTGCTTGACAACTCGCTTTATACCGCAAAAGAGGCTGCTGCCGAGATATCAGAGAAGATAGGCGCAGAGGTCGTTCAGGTCATCGGCTCAAAGGCGATTTTGTATAAGAGAAACGAAAAGGAGCCTGTCATAAGGCTCAGAAATAAATAATGGCTGTCACGGCTGTATTCGGCGGAACGTTCAATCCCGTGCATCTGGGACATGAGCGGCTTTTAAGAGAGGTGCTCAAAGCTGTCAGCATCGACAGGGTGATCGTCATGCCTTCAAAGATACCGCCTCACAAGCAGGCTGAAAGCCTTGCTTCCGAAAGCGACAGACTGGAAATGTGCAGGCTGGCTTTTTCGGGAATGGATAACGTTTCGGTTTCCGACTATGAGTTTAAGCGGCAGGGGAAAAGCTATTCGGTCTATACCGTAAGACATCTTAAAGAGATTTTTCCCGACGATAAGCTTTATTTTATAATGGGAAGCGATATGCTGCTTTCATTTCACGAGTGGTATCAATATGAGGAAATACTGAGTATGTGCGGAATAATCTGTCTGTCACGCTGCGATAAGGACACAGGAGAGCTTGAAGCCTATGCCGAAACTCTGCGTGATAAGGCGGACGTAATAATACTCAACGTTGAGCCTTTTGAGATATCTTCCACCGAAATAAGGCGCAGACTGAAAAATCATGAGGATTGCTCTTGCTATTTGAACAAAAATGTTGTACAATATATATCGGATAAAAATTTGTATTAGCGTGAGGTTTTATAATTGATCGACAAAAAACTGATAGGAAAGTATAAAGCGTACCTGAAAGAAAATCTTTCAAAAAAAAGATATACACATTCGGTGAATGTGGCAAACGCTGCGCTGGAGCTTGCAAGGCGTTATGATTCGGACGAGGATAAGGCGTATATCGCAGGGCTTCTGCATGACGTATGCAAGGAGATGCCTGCTGATAAGCAGCTGGAGCTTGTTAAAGCTTCAAAGCTTGATGTGTGCGATATTGAAAAAGAAACGTCTGCGCTGTTTCATGCCGTCGCAGGAGCTGAATTTGTACAAACCAAGTTCAGTATATCCGACCCCGAAATAATCGAGGCGATACGCTATCACACCGTCGGCTGCGGAAAAATGTCAAAGCCGGCGCAGATAATCTATCTTGCCGACCTTATATCGGAGGACAGAGACTATAAGGACGTGAAAAAAATGCGGAAATATGCCGAGCAAAGCCTTGAAAAGGCAATGCTGGAGGCGCTTAGGTTTTCAATTTCCAGCTCTGTTGAAAAAGGAAACACCATTCCGCTGTCAACGCTTGAATGTTATAATGATTTTGTAAGAGCAAACGAAAAATAAGATAGGAGGAATTTTTTTGAATAATATTTCGCAGGAAAAAGCCATCGAAACAATAATAAAGGCTCTTGATTCCAAAAGAGCGGAAGATATCCAGCTTATCGGGATAAAGGACCTTACTATAGTTGCAGATTATTTTGTAATTGCAAACGGTACTTCAAATACTCAGACAAAGGCTCTTGCCGACGAGGTAGAATTTAAAATGAAAGAGCTTGGCGTCGAGCCACTCAGAGTCGAGGGCTATCAGGGTGCAACATGGATAATCCTTGACTACGGCGATATAGTTGTCCATGTTTTCTATAAGGAAACAAGAAGCTACTATAACCTTGAAAGACTTTGGTCGGATGGCGAACAGGTCGATATTGACAAGTATCTTATAAAGGAAAACTGAATAAACGAGGTGTTATTATGGGCAATTCGGAAAACGGAAAGAATCTCTGCGGAGTCATCGCAGGATATATGGTCATAAAACAGCTGCTTAATCTTATTCTGGGCTTTGGATTTATGAATATCATATGGCTTTTGGTTGCCGCAGCTCTTGGCTATTGCCTTATAACTTCCAAGAAGTATATGAACATAGCCACAGCGGTATTTCTGGCTGTGATAGTTCTTGTTCACATCAAGGACAATATTTCAGGCAAGCAGGTGCTTTATCTTATCGAAGCTGTGATAGACGTTGTCTGTGCGGTTGCGCTGGTCATCAATAAGGATATCAAGCAGTATTTTGAGCATGAATAGATGCAAACAATATCCGCTGTCTTTTACATTGAAAGTGGTTTTAACGGCTTTTAAATGTAATTTGCGATATAATATTTACTAAAAGGAATGATAAAAAATGAAGTATGATTTTTCAGCCGTTGAAAGCAAATGGCAAAAATACTGGGAAGAAAACGAAACCTTCAAGGCTTCCGAGGACCATACCAAGAAGAAATTCTACGCACTTGTAGAGTTCCCTTACCCTTCCGGTCACGGTATGCACGTCGGACACATCAAGGCTTATTCAGGACTTGAAGTAGTTAGCCGCAAAAGACGTCTTGAGGGATATAACGTAATGTTCCCCATAGGCTTTGACGCTTACGGTCTTCCTACCGAGAACACCGCTATCAAAACAGGCGTTCACCCAAGACAGGTGACCGACGAGAACATAGCTAAGTTCACCGACCAGCTCAAAAGAGTAGGCTTCTCATTCGACTGGTCGAGAGTTGTTGATACTACAGACGAGAATTACTATAAGTGGACTCAGTGGATATTCCTTAAAATGTTTGAAAACGGACTTGTTTTCAGAGACAAGACCTTGGTAAACTATTGCCCCAGCTGTAAGGTTGTTCTTTCAAACGAGGATTCACAGGGCGGCAAGTGCGACGTTTGCCACAGCGATATCGTTCAGAAGACAAAGGAAGTATGGTATCTGAGAATTACCGAGTATGCCGATAAGCTTCTTCAGGGACTTGAAGAGGTAGATTATCTTCCTAACGTAAAGCTCCAGCAGCAGAACTGGATAGGAAAGTCCACAGGCGCTTTCGTTGATTTCACAGTCAAGGAAAACGGCGAAAAGCTCCGTATCTATACCACAAGACCCGATACTCTTTACGGCGTAACATTTATGGTCATCGCTCCCGAGCATCCAATAATCGACAAGTATCGTTCAAGCATTGCAAACATTGCAGACCTTGACGCTTATAAAGCTGAATGTGCCAAGAAGAGCGAGTTTGAGAGAACTCAGCTTGTGAAGGACAAGACAGGCGTTAAGATTGACGGACTTACAGCAGTAAACCCCGTTACAGGCAAGGAGATACCGATCTATATTTCCGACTATGTAATGATGGGCTACGGCACAGGCGCTATCATGGCTGTTCCTGCTCACGATACAAGAGACTATGAGTTCGCAAAGAAATTCGGCATTGATATTATTGAAGTTATCAAGGGCGGAGATATTTCTGTTGAAGCTTATACAGGTGACGGCGAAATGGTAAACTCCGGCGAGCTTAACGGAATCACAAATAAAAAGGACGCTATCGCAAAGATGCTTGAAGTGCTTGAAAAGCTGGGCTGCGGCGAAAAGGGCGTTCAGTATAAGATGAAGGACTGGGCGTTCAACCGTCAGAGATACTGGGGCGAGCCTATCCCGATAGTTCATTGCCCCGACTGCGGAATGGTGCCTGTTCCGTATGACGAGCTGCCTTTGAAGCTTCCGCCGGTAGAGCATTTCGAGCCGGGTACGGACGGCGAAAGTCCGCTT
>JBJERD010000054.1:0-4735 GCA_051882095.1 Oscillospiraceae bacterium | reverse complement strand
TTTTCCGAGTCGGTTATTGCGGCAAGCTCCTCTCCCCACGGGGTTATTATAGCAGAAATACCGCAGTTCCCCGACCGCAGAGTGTAGCGGCTGTTTTCAACGGCTCTCATAATGCTGTGACGGTAGTGAGCGTATCTGGCGAAGCTTTTGCCGAACCATGAATCGTTGGTGGGAATAATGAAAAATTCGCCGCCCTTTTCCGCCTGAGTTCTGAAAAGCGAGGGATAAATGCTTTCAATGCATATTCCGCAGCCGATACGGTATTGTGATGTCTCAAGGGGCTGAATGTATTTTTCATCCTCGCAGCATGAGATCGTCGAGGCGTGAAAGAATTCTGCAAAGGGTATCTGTTCGCCGAAAGGCACAAGAACCTGTTTGAGATAGGGTATTTCCTCCGCACCGTCGGGAGTGATGGCATAAACGGCGTTGTAGGTCATTTTCCCCTGCCGACAGAAAGCACCCGAGCATATGGTTGTGTTTTTGCTTTTTGCAAGAGCAGTCAGACCCTTGAATTCTTCGCTGTTTTCGTCGAAAATTTCGGGAACAGCCGTTTCGGGCAGCAGTATAAGGTCGGTGTTGTCAGCCCAGCCGCTTGTGAGTATTGAAAGATAATGCTTTGCGGCATCTGTGCCTTTAAGCTCGGATTTTTCCTTGCCCTCAATACTGTCCTGAGCGATAAGAACGTTGACTGCTTTTCCGTCCTCGGCGGCGAGATTTTTCACATAGAGAATGTGGTTTGCGCCGTAAAAAACGCATACCGCAGTGAGCATGACCGCCGAGCATACGCAGGTGGCTGATCTTCTTGACGGCAGCTTTTTAAAAATGGCATAAGCAGAGCAGCCGTTTATGCAGAGGATAATGAGCGAAGTGAATTTTCCGCCCATAAGGCTTGCCGACTGAACAAATTCGCTCCATGATGTGACCGAAAGCGAAACGGCAGACCAGGGAAATGACAGAAAGAATATATTTTCGCAAAGCCATTCGCCCATAATGTAAAGAGCGCAAAAGCTGAGTATATCCCAAGGCTGACCGCTCCTGACCTTTCCCATAAAAATTAAGGGCAGCGTGGTAAGAAAGGTCAGCCACAGGGAAAGAGCAACAGTCACGGCAGCCGAAATGACTATCCCCACAACAGCAGGCAGCGGCATCAGCCGATAGACAGTCACAAGAAACGAGCAGGAAACAAGCTGAGCGGCAAACACAAAAATGTGCCAGCTTTTCAGCCACCCGAATCTTCCGCCGAATATCTCACAGCTGTGAAAAAGGCTGTAGAATATGGGGATATAAACGACCAGAGCAAGCTGCGGAACATTCAGACAGGTCTGTATAATACCTGCCGCCGCACCGCACAACAATATCAGAACACCTTTCAGAATAACACCGGCTTTCTTGCAATTGACAGTTGACAATTGACAATGGCGGAATCGGCTTCGCCGATGATTATTGCCAATTGACAGTTGAAAGTTGACAATTGACAATGATGGTATCGGCTTCGCCGATGATTCTAAAATAACCGAGCGCAGCGAGG
This sequence comes from Oscillospiraceae bacterium, assembly GCA_051882095.1. Lineage (GTDB taxonomy): Bacteria > Bacillota > Clostridia > Oscillospirales > Ruminococcaceae > FB2012. The sequence goes on along the minus strand of JBJERD010000054.1, from coordinate 3,207 downwards.
AAATCAGCGCCGCAGGCGCACCTTAATTGTCAATTGTCCATTGTCAATTGTCAACTGTAACTATTTTGTGCAGAAAGGTGAAAAATAAACCCATGGGGTTGGGATCGGAGTGAAAAAATAATGCAGATAAAAATTCCCGGATATGCAAGAAAAGCTGTTGAAATGCTTGAAGAAAACGGCTTTGAAGCCTATTGCGTAGGCGGCTGCGTAAGAGACAGTATGCTTGGCAAAACGCCGTATGACTGGGATATTTGTACAAATGCTCTTCCCGAGCAGATGAGAATGGTGTTTTCCGATTTCCGCATAGTGGAAACGGGGATAAAGCATGGCACCATGACCGTTATCATCGACAGAAATCCCGTTGAGATAACGACCTATCGTACCGAGAGCGGATATGAAGATCACCGCAGACCAAGCCGTGTAAGCTTTATAGCTTCGCTGGACGGAGATCTTTCAAGACGGGATTTTACCGTTAACGCCATGTGCTATAATCCTGCCGAGGGACTGGTGGATATGTTCGGCGGAGAGACGGATCTGCAATGCGGTATCATCAGATGCGTAGGCGACCCCGAAAAGCGTTTTGAAGAGGACGCTCTGAGGATACTTCGTGCTCTGCGGTTTGCCGCTGTCCTTGATTTTGAGATAGAAGAACACACCAAGCTTGCTATTTTCGCTAAAAAGCAGCTTCTGGAATATATTTCAAGCGAGCGTATTTTTGTGGAGCTTAAAAAGCTTCTTTGCGGAAAAAACGCAGTAAACGTGCTGCTTGAATTCAAAGAGGTGATAGCGGTTTTCATTCCCGAGCTTGCAGCCTGCTTTGGGTTTGAGCAGAATAATCCGCATCATATTTACGACGTATGGGAGCATATCTGCCGAAGTGTAGGCTACAGCCGTCCCGAGCCGATAATAAGGCTTACAATGCTGCTTCACGACGTTTCAAAGCCCGAGCTTGCAACGGTGGACGAATATGGCATAAATCATTTCAAGAAGCACCAGTTCAGAAGCGCCGAAACGGCGGTGGAGATACTAAAAAGGCTCCGCTGCGACAACGCTTCGATGAATTATATCCACGATCTTATCTGGGAACATGACAACAGGATACCTGCGCAGGAAAGGTTGGTCAAAAGGTTCATATCAAAATACAGCTTTGAGTTTTTCATGGATTATCTTGAAGTGCGCCGAGCCGACACCTATGCTCAGTCGGACTATCTGCGGAGCGAAAAGCTCAGAGAGCTTGACAGTCTTGCAATGCTTGCTATCGACATTGACGGCAGCGACGCTTGTCTGAAGACCGCCGATCTGGCAGCGGACGGAAACGATATGAAAGCGCTTGGTCTGGAGGGCAGACAGATAGGCGAAGCTCTTGCGGCGGCGCTGGACGCAGTTATTTCCGGGGAAATATTAAATGATAAAGACGAGATAATAAGGTTTGTGAAAGGCTTGCGGCAAGGATAAATAAGGACGGATACGATGATATTTGTATCCGTCCTTAGCTTGTTGTGAAAAAAGCCAAAAATTAAAGTTTAGGGTCAAGCCCTTTTTAAAGGGCTTGCGAGGGGAAAAGTCTTGCTCGAAAAACTCGCAAGACTTTGGGGGCAAAGCCCCTCGTCGCTCACCGCAGTGAGCGAAATCCCCTACCGTAGGGAGCTCCGAAAGGGGTGAATTTCAAAACAGTCCGGTGGACTGTTTTGAAAGAGGGGAAGCCCTGCGATAGAGGGCTTCCCCTTACTCTGTGATTAAAAATTATTCGACAGGAATGTAAGGACGATTAAGTAAATATTTGCACCCGCACTTCTGATTATTCCTTTTCATTCTGCGGCAGGGGGAAAAACACCGAAAACACCGTGCCTTTGCCTTTTTGTGACTCAACTCTTATCGCTCCGCTGCAAAGCTCGATAATGCGCTTTACCAGCGGAAGACCAAGTCCGTTGCCCTCGGCGGCGTGAGCAGAATCGCCCTGATAAAAACGCTCGAAAATGTGGTGGAGCGTTTCTTCGTCCATGCCCTCGCCGTGGTCGGTGATGTCTATTCTTATCTTTCCGCCCTTGATCGACGAGCGGACGGATATGGTGGTGTTCTCGGAGCTGAATTTTATTGCATTGCTGAGTATGTTCACCCACGCTTGCGAAAGCATATCCTGATTGCTGTGAAAGGGGATAGGTTCAAGGCTGATGTCGAAATCTATGTTCTTCTTCGACCACTGCTTTTCCAGCAGGAGAATACAGTTTCTTATCTGCTCGTCAAGATAAAAATCCGACTGGTCGGTGATGTATTGCTGATTTTCAAACTTGTTGAGCAGCAGTATGTTTGACGAAAGATTTGTCAGCCGCTTTGACTCGGATATGATTATATCTATGTACTCGCTGCGCTTTTCGGGGGAGAGGTTTTCCTTTTTAAGCTGACGTGCAAAGCCCTGTATGGAAACTATGGGGGTTTTGAATTCGTGGGAGAAGCTGTTGATAAAATCCTCTCTGAACATTTCAATGCCGTTAAGCTCTTCCACCATGCGGTTGAAGCTTGCTATAAGACTGTCTACCTCGCCGTAGGTCTCGCTTCTGTCAACGCTCACCGAAAAATCGCCTTTTTCGACCTTTTTCATCGCCTGCTTCATTTTGTTGATAGGTTTCAGTATGGAGCTTGTGACCACAGCGGAAATCAGCGTTCCGGTAATTGCGCTGACCGTGAGAAAAATAAGCATAAGCACCAGCGGCGCTTCAAATTTGGAGGGGAAATGTCCCAGCAGTCTGAAAATCTGAATGGAGATAAATGACAGCGTTCCCGCAAAAAGCATTATAAAGAAAACCAGCAAAACTGCGCACACGTTAAAGGAACGGTGCTGCTTGAAGAGCATCTTGCCCAATGAGCGTATTTTTTTATTCAAGGCTTTTTCACCGCCTTGTAGCCCAGACCTCTTACGGTCACTATCTCGAAATCGTCATTGCCTTTGAAACGCTCTCTCAGACGGTTAACATGAACGTCCACCGTGCGCTCGTCGGAATCCGAGTCCATGTCCCATATTTCGTCCATAAGCTGACGGCGTGTGAATATCTTGCCAGGATATGAAAGCAGCTTGTAGATGAGCATGAATTCTTTTGGCGGCAGCTCGGTTTTTCCTGCGGGAGAGGTGACTGTCAGAGCGTCGTAATCGAAAACAGTATCGCCGACGGTTATACGATGCTCGTTGGCTATTCTTGAACGTCTCAGAAG
>JBJERD010000053.1:0-4742 GCA_051882095.1 Oscillospiraceae bacterium | reverse complement strand
GTCTGAAAACCGAAAATGCACAGATATTTCAGCGCTCCGCTCACATTGGCATCAAGCATGGAGAAAAACGGCGAGAACTGATAGGTCATATATTTGCTGCCCTCAAAAAGCAAGCTTGTAAGATACTCGGACAGAATAGTCAGCCCTGCAAGCACTGCGCTGAACAAAGCCCAGCCTGCCAGCGTTTGCACAATGACAGTTTTTCGTGAAATGCAGTTAGCCACCGATACCTTATAGTTCAGGTCATAAAGCTCCTTTGCCGCAAAAAGTATCATCCAGAGAGTGCAGCCCTCGTAGGTTCCGCCTGACGACATATTGACGCTGTATTTTGTTGCAAAAGCCCAGTAAAAAACATTTATCGCAAACAGGCACGCCGCCATAATCAGATATATCACGCCTACTCTTTTGTAATAATACTTTATATTGAATTTTGTTGTTACACCCAATCTCATTCTTCACGCTCCTTAACGGAGCATACCCCCTTTCTATGATACAACTTATATCTATCCGAACAGACTTTTCCGCCAGTCAAGGGATATCTTTCTGCTTAGCAGATAAAATCCGATAACTACCGCTAGAACCAGCATAGCTCCCACAGCTGCAAATTGAGGATAACCCGAAAATCCGTCCAACAGCTCGGTAAGCACTATCACAGAAGTAATGCTTATGACCGTCACCGACAAAATCAGAAATCCCAGCTTAATGCCGCTCAATTTGCATATGAGCATATACATAAGCGCTCCGAACACCGAGCCTCCCATTCCAATGCCGAAATATTTCAGCCACAGCAGAAAACCGTTGTCAACCGTAGGATAATCAATGTTTACCACCGCACCGCCGTATGAGAAGTTTTCACACAGACCGCTGTAATGCTCCATGCTGAGTATCTGAGCCGCTGCGCAGGAAGAAGCAAACATCAGCGACAAAACCGCCATATACATAAGAAATCCTCTGCGGCTTGATTTTCTTGAAACTCCGCACTGCATGGCTGTTCCGAAAATCTCTGCAAAGATCGAAGCGCTTCCGCCTGTCATTCCGCAGAATATCATGAACTCCAGCGGCATAAAGCTGTCGTCTTCCATAACGTAGCCGTCAGCGCTTTGGGCGCCGTGCTCGTCTATATATATCTTAAAATCATCTGTCCGGTAAGTATATTCGCTTCTGGCGCTGCCCAAAATAATAAGCGGGATAACTACGCACAGTGCAAATATAAATCCCAGCATTTCACGGCTTAAGAGCTTATATTTCAAAAGCTTAAAAGCGTTCATTTCACCGCCCCCTAGTCGTTTGTTATCTGCACAAACAGATTTTGCAGACTTGCCTTCGATATTTCCAGTCCCTGCGGAACGTTTTGTGGAGAACCCTTTACATACGCCGATTTAAGTCCGCCAATAACGTCCGAACCGATAAGCTCCTTACCCACGCAGTATTCGTCCACCAGAGCAGCCGAGCCTGAGACCGTATACGCTCCTGCAAGCAGGTCTTCCGTATCGCTGTCAACTATCACCTTGCCCTCTTTGATGATAACAGCCCTTTCAAAGAGATTTGCGCACTCGTCGATAAGATGAGTAGAGATTATGTAAGTGCCGCCGTTGTCAATATATTTCTGCAGCAGTTCCTTATAGAAAAGCTCACGGTGATTTGCGTCAAGACCGAGGATAGGCTCGTCAAAGAACACATAATCGGCGTTGCAGGATAGAGCAAGTATTATCTTGTATATCGAAGAATAACCCGTCGAAAAGCTGTTCAGCTTTTTCTTTGGCTCAAGCCCGAACTTTTTGCACAGCGCATAAGCGTAATCAACGTCCATATCGGGATAAAAAAGCTTTGTAACCTCTATCGCCTTTCTGAATTTCATAGTCTTTGGCAGAAGATTTTTCTCGCTCATGCAATAGACCTTGCCCAGCGCCTTATCGTTTTCAACAGCAGGCTCGCCGTCGATAAATATCTCGCCCGAAGTTGGGAATATCCTGTTTGAAATAAGATTGAGCATGGTGGATTTTCCTGCTCCGTTTCTTCCCAGCAGACCGTATATCTTGTTCTTCTCAAAGGTAAGCGAAACGTTATCCAGAGCGCACACCTTTCCGTAATTTTTAGTCAACCCCTTTAATTCAATGCCGTTCATTCCTGAAGTCCCCTTTCTATCATACTAAGTATTTCTTCCTTTGTCAGTCCAAGCTTTTTCGCTTCGTCCAGCATTTTCACCACATAGCTGTCGAAAAAGTCCGACTGACGTTCTTTTCTCAGCAGCTCAACAGCGCCTTTCGACACAAACATTCCCAAGCCTCTTTTCTTATAGATCACTCCCTTTTCCACCAGCAGATTCACTCCTTTCAGAGCGGTAGCCGGATTGACCTTGTAGGTCACGGATATTTCGGTAGTTGAGGGTATCTGCTCCTCTTCCTTTATCTGCCCCGAAATAATATTGTCGGCTATCCAGTCCGCAAGCTGGATATAGATCGGTTTTTCGCTTTCAAATCTCAGCTCCAAAGCGCTGACCTCCTTTCTCAAAACCTTTTCGGGCTATGCGCCATCTCATTTCCTCTGTTCTGCACACAAGTATGTTTGTTATCTAGTTAATTACTTGTGTAACTAAGTATACAACAAACTGTTCCGTTTGTCAAGTACTTTTTTAAATTTTTTTGTAGAAATCCGAAAACGCCAAAATCACACACGGAATGTTGAGGTATGCCAAAACCCTCGCACAGAACGTCGGGGGCTGCTGCCAAACCCCAAAAACGGGACGTCGAGGACGCTGTCCCCTACGGTAATCGCAAGACCAAAATTGTAGGGGCTGGCGTCCCCGACAGCCCGGGAAAGATTTTTATGAACGCAAAAACGGAGCGCTCCCGAAAGAAACGCTCCGTATAAAAACATTCTCAATAATATTTAAGTCGTCCTGACCGAAACCACGCTGCTGAATGAGCCGAAAATATACTTGCCCGATGAGGTCTTTTTGTACGCCCTCACCTTGTATTTGTATACCGTGTTGCTTTTCAGTCCGCCCTGTCTCAGCGTAAGCGGCGAGCTGTTTGATACCACAGCCACCTTGACATACTTCTTTTGTGCGCTGCTGTAGCGGTAGACCTGATAGCCCGTACATTCGGTTTTCTTCCAGTATATCCTTACCGCATTGCTTGAACGATAGCTCTTTGTTATGGAAGTCGCCGACGGTCTTGTCACCGTAGTTATAGTCTGCGACGCATTTCCCCAGTAGGTCACTCCGTTTACCACTTTGTATGCCTTGACCTTGTATTTGTACTCCTTGCCCGATGCAAGCCCGTCCTCTCTGAAAGTAACGGTGGAATTGCCCGAAATGGTCTTGACCGTCACCCAGCTCTTGCCGTTCCAGCGGTATATCCTGTAGCCCGAGCAGTTGAGCACCTTGTACCAGTTTATCCTCACCGCATTTGTGGTGCAGGTGAAAGCAGTCTTTGCAGGCACAGTCTTGGGGATAATTTTGAAATATCTGTAGACCGTTCCCGTGTAGTTGCCCTTGAAGGTTATTTTTACCGTAGCCTTGCCAATGTTTTTGCAGCCCGAATAGCTTACGGTATAGTCTGTGTTCTTCACAAGAGTTTTTGAACCGCACTTTACCGAAACGGCAGGCTTGATGTCCAAGCCGGTATATATCCTGTCTGCCGAAGAGAACACCACTGTCAGCTTTGATGAACTAATGGGCAGTATGGTAAAGCTTTTTGTCACGCTGCCCGAAAAGTCTCCCATGCCGTATATTATCAGCTTTGCCGTGCCTGCGTTTTTGTTGTTCTGGTATGCCACCTTGTAGTCTTTTCCCGAAACAAGCGTTTTGCCGCCGTATTCAACCTTGATATTCTGTGTCAGCGCACTTCCCGTGTAGGGCTTTGAGACTATTCCCGTAACGGAAGCCTTTGAGATCGGTATGGAAATTTTATAGACAGCCTGTACCGTCATGTCTCCCTTTATTTTTGAAAAGTCCTCCGACCAGCCCACAAAAGCCTTGTCCTCCACAGCCGGAGCTTCCGGAGCTTTAGCTGCGCCGCCGTATTTTACTTTCTGCGCTTCTATCAGCTCGCCGTTTATGTCGGTGAACCTCACCTCAAAGTAATTAAGCTCTTCCCTCACCGACAGAATATGCGCCTGCGCTCTTTCCACGTCCGCCTTTGAAGCGTTCTCATCGGCTAACACAGATCTCGCCTCAGCCGCAAGAGTTTGCATCGTCTCGTCCGTGCCGCATTTTTCTGCCAGATATTCAAGAAAGCTTTTATCAACAGGAGAATTATCCGTGGTATAAACGTTTATGCAGTTGTTGTTTGCACTGAAAAATTCACCGTTTCCCGGCAGCTGCAAATTGCTGTACCAATCCTCGCCGTCAACGGAAAAATAGCTCTCGCCCTCATTGCAGTGCATTGATGCGCTGCCTCCTTCCATCACCGCTGCTGCGTATCTCTCCGCTCCGTACAGCTTCAACACCACCGAAAATACCTCTCCCTCGGTGACGGCGGGGAACTTGTCAAGATAGACCGTGTGATAGCCGTTTGTATAGATCGTTCCCGAAGCCGAAGCCGCAGGGCTGCCGTTAATAGGATCTCCGCCCCACTTCACGCCTTTGTATATCTCCACCGAATACGATATCTTTTCGCTGCCGGAAGACTGATATGTATAAAAGGATACCGCTTTTATAGTTTCGTTTCCCTGCGCTTTGAACACATTCGCCTGATAAGTGGTATCCTGCATGATATAGCTTTTCATTCCGTCCGAAT
>JBJERD010000052.1:0-4759 GCA_051882095.1 Oscillospiraceae bacterium | reverse complement strand
CGTCCTCGGCAGGGCTAACGCCGCCCTGCACCGGCGAATTTTTATGGTGCTTTTTTGCAATGCTTTTTTTCTCCGCCAATATTCTCTTGAATTTTCTCCGCTGATATGCTATTATAATAGTATAACCTATTAATCTATTTCCAAAGTGTGGTGATATCTTGCTCCCCGAACTTCAGAAACCTATCACTTATTTAAAAGGTGTAGGTCCCAAACGTGCCCAATTATTTGAAAAGCTTGGCATACAAAACGTTCTCGACCTTCTCGGTCACTATCCTAGAAATTACATAGACTACACCGCTCAGATCGCCATAAAGGACGCTCCCCTCAACGAGCCCTGTGCAGTCAAGATCAGGGTAGTCAAAAAGCTCTCCCCTGCCCGAATAAGAAAAGGTATGACCGTTTTCAAAGCCGTTGTTACCGACGACACCGCCGACCTTACGGTGGTCATCTACAACAGCGAATTTCTCTTCGATCAGCTTCACGAGGACGAGGAATTTATTCTTTACGGCAGAATAACCGGCAATCTGGTGCGCAAGGAAATGAACTCCCCCACGCTTATCTCCGCCGACTGCCCCGACAAGATCCAGCCCATTTATCCCCTCACCGAGGGTCTTACCCAGAATATTGTAAGACTGGCTGTTCACAATGCTTTTTACTCCCTTAATGATAAAATATATGAGCCGCTGCCCAAAAATATCATGAGGGAAAACTCTCTCTGCTCTCTTGACTATGCTCTTGAGAACATCCACTTCCCGAAAGACACTCATTCCTGCGAGATAGCCAAGCGGCGGCTGGTTTTTGACGAGCTGCTTTCATTACAGCTGGGAATGTACCTTTTAAAAAGGCGTTCACGCAGTCAGACAGGCTGTGTAATGAAAAATGTTTCTTTAGAGCCGTATTTCACCGCTCTGCCCTTTGAGCTTACCGACGGACAGAGGTCGGCTATAGAGGACTGCGCTGCGGATATGCAGAAAAACTTTCCAATGAACAGGCTTGTTCAGGGCGACGTCGGCTCGGGAAAGACCGCTGTTGCGGCAGGCGCTGCCTATTTCGCCGCCGTAAACGGATATCAGACGGCACTTATGGCTCCAACCGAAATACTTGCTGCACAGCATTTTGAAACGCTTGAAAAATTTCTCTCGCCGTTGGGTATAAAAGTCTGCCTGCTGACAGGCTCTCTTACTGCAAAGCATAAAAAAGAGCTTAAAGAAAAGCTTGCCGCAGGAGAATTTCAGGTTGCGGTGGGAACTCATGCTCTTGTTCAGCAAAGCACCGAATTTGCAAAACTTGGACTTGTCATAACAGACGAGCAGCACCGCTTCGGAGTTGAGCAGAGAGCCTATCTTGCCGCAAAGGGCAGCAATCCCCACAAACTGGTAATGTCCGCAACGCCTATCCCAAGAACACTTGCGCTGATGATATACGGCGACCTCGACCTTTCGGTGCTGAAAGAGCTTCCCAAGGGCAGACAGCCTATTGAGACTTATGCCGTAACGGGAAAGCTGCGGCAAAGAGCATACGGCTTTGTGCGTGAACGGCTTGACGAAGGCAGACAGGGATATATAGTCTGCCCAATGATAGAGGAAAACGAGCTTGACCTACAAAATGTAAAGACCTACGCCAAAACGCTTGCCGACGGCGAGTTCAGAAATTATCGGGTGGGATTGCTCCACGGCAGACTTGCGGCTGCGGAAAAAGAAAATATAATGCAGAAATTCAAGAACCATGAAATAGACCTGTTGGTGTCCACCACCGTAGTGGAAGTGGGAGTAGACGTGCCGAATTCGGTAATAATGCTGATAGAAAACGCCGATAGATTCGGACTTTCGCAGCTCCACCAGCTGAGAGGACGAGTGGGCAGAGGTCAGTATAAGTCATATTGCGTGCTGATAACGGATAACGTAACGGAGGAAAGTAAAAAAAGGCTTAAAATACTTTCAAAGACCTCGGACGGTTTTAAAATAGCGGAAGAGGACTTGAAACTCAGAGGACCGGGAGACTTTTTCGGCAGTAGACAGCATGGACTTCCGAAGCTGAAAATAGCGGATATGTCAGCGGATACGGAGCTTATGTATGCAGCGCAAAGAGCGGCGAAAAGGATAACAGAGAACGACCCCGAGCTGAATAAACCGGAAAATGCGGGCATAAAAGAAAATGCCATGAAACTGTTTGAAAATAAAGCAGTAGATAATTAACAGAAGAAAATGCACAAACTGGGGAAAATGCACAAACGGGGGAAAATTCGCCGGTGCAGGGCGGCGTTAGCCCTGCCGAGGTTCTTAGGGCGAGCAGCCCTAAGCAGGGTATGGGACAGAGTCCCATTCGGCGAAGCCGACAAGGCACTGCGCAAAGCCAAAATAGAAGCAGTACCCTGAGCACATCAAAAAACATAATAGAACACTAAACCGCAGTGCCGAAAACCTATCCTCCACCACAAACAGGAAAAGAGCAAAGGCTTCGCAGAAGACTTTGCAATTTTTCCGTCCCCAGAAGCAGTATCTTCCTCCCCAATAAGCAAATTCCCCCCCAAGAAGCAGTATCTTCCGCCCCAATAAGCCAAACAAACCCAAAAACCAAACATATAAAAACACGAAAGGACTGACCCCAAATGGACGAAAACCTGAAAACCATCATCAACAAAAGAATCGAAAAAACAGCCGAAAATCTCCGTAAAAATAATATGGAGACCTATGTAGCCGAAAACAGTAAGCAAGCCGCCGAAATAGTCGAAAGCCTGCTGAACGAAGGCGATACGATCACTTGCGGCGGCTCGGCAACACTGAAGGAGTGCGGAGTCGCAGAGCTGATGAGAAGCGGAAAGTATAACTTCCTCGACCGCTCAAAGGCTAAGGACAGAGCCGAGACCGAGGAGATATATAGAAAATCTTTCTTTGCCGACGCCTATCTTACCTCCGCAAATGCAGTTACCGAAAACGGCGAGCTTTATAACGTGGACGGAAATTCCAACAGAGTCGCCGCTATCTGCTACGGTCCGAAATCGGTGATATTCGTGGTGGGCTATAATAAAATAGTCAGAGATCTCGACGAGGCTGTCATAAGAGTAAAAACCTGCGCCGCCCCGGCAAATACAATACGCCTCGACTGCAACACCCCATGCGCTTCAACAGGCGAGTGCGTTTCTCTTAAAACAGGCGGAGATATGCCCTCAGGCTGTAAATGCGACGGCAGAGTCTGCTGTAATTATGTGGTCTCCGCATGGCAAAGACATAAGGGAAGATTCAAGGTGGTCATCGTTAAGGAACAGCTGGGATTTTGAGTAGCAAGTCCTAAAACATGCTAATATCCCGCAAAAATCACTTTATAGATAATGTAGGGGCGAACTGTGTTCGCCCGTAAATTTATGCGGTTTTACATAGGGTGAAAACGGTTCACCCGTAAATCTATGCGGTTTTAAATAAAGCAAGAGCGGTTCGCCCGTAAATCTATGCGATTTTAAATAGGGCGAAAACGGTTTGCCCAAAAATCCATGCGGTTTAAATAGGGCGAAAACTGTTCGAACGAAAATGCGTGTTTCAATAACAGGCGAAAATGGTTTTACCATAAATCAATGCGGCTCCGATTACGGGGCGGCTCCGATAACGGGCGAACACAGTTCGCCCCTACACCGACCGTATCAGGAAAATGTTCTGAAACATATCCGGTACGCCGAAAATTGATTTAATCAGCACTCGCCCCAAAAGGCTTGACAAAGACGACCGTGTGTTGTATAATTAAGGGTGACATTTTATTTACAATGGGGGCATTTTGATGTTACTTACAGGCGCAGATATCATTGTTGAGTGTCTGCTTGAGCAGGGCGTTAATACCGTTTTCGGTTATCCCGGCGGAGCAGTTCTTAATATATATGATTCGCTTTATATGTATTCGGATAAGATAAAACACATTATTACCGCTCACGAGCAGGCTGCCTGCCACGCCGCTGACGGATATTCCCGTACAACAGGAAAAACAGGCGTCGTTATCGCTACTTCGGGTCCCGGCGCAACAAATCTGGTAACGGGTATCGCTACGGCTTATATGGATTCTATCCCTATGGTGGCTATTACAGGAAACGTCGCAACTTCCCTGCTGGGTCTTGACAGCTTCCAGGAGGTGGATATCTGCGGCATAACTATGCCTGTTACAAAGCATAATTATATCGTCAAGGACGTAAATGAGCTTGCAGATACTATCCGTGAAGCGTTCTATATCGCTAACGATGGCAGAAAAGGTCCCGTGCTTATCGACGTTCCAAAGGACGTTACCGCAGCAAAGGCTGAGTATAAAAGAACCCAGCCCAAAAAAGTGGTGTACCATAATCCCGACGAGATAAACGCTCAGATCGAAGCTGCCGCAGAGCTTATAAAGGCTGCCGAAAAGCCTATGATATACGCAGGCGGCGGAGTTGTGTCATGTAACGCCGTTGACGAGCTTGCCGTGTTCGCCGAAAAGTGCGACGCACCCGTTTCGCTTTCGCTTATGGGACAGTGCGCTTTCGATAACACCAAGCCTGCTTATACCGGTATGCTTGGTATGCACGGAACAAAAACTTCTGCTCTGGCGCTGGGCGAGTGCGACCTGCTTGTGGTTCTCGGATCACGTTTTTCGGACAGAGTTCTTTGCAACGCAGGTACTTTCGCTAAAGATACCAAGATAATCCACATGGAGATAGACCCTGCCGAGATAGGCAAGAATATTTCGGTTGACGCTTATGTTACGGGAGACCTTAAATACTCTCTCTCCAAGCTCAACGAGCTGC
>JBJERD010000051.1:0-4787 GCA_051882095.1 Oscillospiraceae bacterium | reverse complement strand
CCTCGCAAGCCCTCTAGCGCCGGGCTTGAGCCTGCGCTTTAATTTTTGACACTTTCTCAACAAACTTACCGCCGCATTGTGCGCCGGTAAGTATCACTTATGATATTTCGTATGATTCAAGATCTGAAAGCCTCGGTATATCTGCTCCAGCAGCATGATACGGGCAAGCTGATGCGGAAAGGTCATTTCGGACATGGAAAGTCTCAGGTCGGCTTTTTTCTTGACCTCTTCGCTTATGCCGAATTATGAGCCGATAATGAAATTGATGGTGGAATATCCGTTTGTTCCGCAGAAGGATATCCTTTCGGCAAGCTTTTCGCTTGAAAGCTGCCTGCCTTCTATGCACATTGCAACGTTGAAGGCTCCCTTTTTGTCGGTGTATGCGCTCATAGCCTTTGCTTCGGCGGCAAGCGCCGTGGCTATCTCCTTTTCCGAGGGAGAGTCGGAAAGCCTTGATTCGGCTAGCTCCACGATATCAAGCTGACAAAAGCCTTTCAGCCGCTTTGAATATTCCGCAGCGGCGTCACGCCAGTACTGCTCTTTGAGCTTGCCTACCGTTATAAGATTTATTCTTATCAAAAGATCACCGCCTTGCCGAAGTCCTGTGGGAGTGCAATATCAAGAGTGTAGTCTCGGTTTCTTGAATACTCCGACAATGCTGACAATGCGCTTTTTTCGCAGACAAGAGCGGTGTTGTTTTCCTGACTGAGATGCCCCAGAACAAATCGGCAGGTGCCGCTTTCAGCCAGCTTCTTTAGCTGTTTGCCGCAGTCGGAATTTGACAGATGTCCGTGAGCAGAAGCGATACGCTGTTTAAGCTCGTAAGGATATGAGCCGTTTCTCAGCATCTGTTCGTCGTAATTTGATTCAAGAAGAACCATATCCGCACCTTCAAGGCAGCCGTCAACTTCAGGAGTGACGTTTCCAAGGTCGGTGCAGGTGACAGCTATTTTTCCGTCGGGGCAGCATATTCTGTAGCCGCAGCTTGCAGGAGTGTCGTGAGGCGTTTCAAAGTGACTTACACAAAATCCGCCCACCTCCGCTTCGCCCTCTTCAACGCAGAATGTTCTGACCTCTGCGGAGATTCTGTCGCTGTCGGCAAGAATTGAAAGATTGGTTTTCTGAGCGAACACGGGAATTTTAAATTTTTTAGTGAACACTTTCAGCCCTGCAACGTGGTCTGAATGGGTGTGGGTTATAAAAACTCCCTTGACAGCCGTGGGAGAGATACCGTTGTCTTCAAGAGCGGTAACAATACGCTTGCAGGAAACTCCTGCGTCAATGAGGATACCGCCATGCTCGTCGCCTATGTATGAAACGTTTCCTTTACTTGAAGAAAACAGAGGATAAAATCTTGCCATGTCTATCTGAACCTTTCTGAAATATACGCCGCCACGGCGTTGTCGGTGTTTTTTCCTATTATTTCGTCGGCAGCTTCCTTGACTGCCGCAACGGCGTTTTCCACCGCTACCGAGTGGTCTGCGGCTTCAAACATGGGGATATCGTTGAGATTGTCGCCGAAGCATATTATCTTTTCGGGGTGAAGATAATTTCGCAGAAATTCCACTGCTTTCTTTTTTGAAGCGCAGCCTGAGAATATCTCTATATACCAGAGGTCGGGGGAATAAACGTCACGATAGAAGGTCATCTCCACGTTTTCAAGCTTCGATACTTCATTGTAAACGGGCAGCAGCGCTTCATAGCTGTTAATGAGAGTGAAGTAGATGATATTGTTTTTGCATATGTCGTCAAGGGAGTCCACACGGGAAAATGATTTGTAATACTTTCTGCACCTTTCCTCGTAAAAAGCAGTCATAGCGTCGGAGGAGAGCTTTTCGTAATATGTGTGCATACAGTCGTTTTCCACGGTGTAAACAAAAGGGTCTGCGTTATGCCGCCGCAGCGAAGCAGTTATTGCACGGACAGTTTGCGGCTCTAAAAACGCCGAGAAGATATATTTCTGCTCCTGCGTATCATAGATAAGCACGCCGTTCATCAGAATGAGCGGAAATCTGAGCTTTATGTCTTTCATTATCTTACCCACAGAAGCGAAAGTTCTTGCGGTGGCTGCGGTAAAGCAGGCTCCTTTATCCACTGCGCTGTTGATGAGTCTTGCTGTCTCCTCAGTTATTTCGGCTTTGTCGTCAAGCAGAGTGCCGTCAAGGTCTGAAATATAAAGCTCCATTTTTCCTCCTCCTGTCAAACAAAAAAGGCGACTGAAAGCCGCCTTGTCAGACTATAAATTATGCAACAGTATGCTTTACTCTGTCCTCAACCTCAGAACGCTTAGCGTTGTTGAAGCGGTCAACAGTACCTACCAGATAACCTGTGATCCTGCGGATCCTCTGGAAAGGAACGTCTGCAAAATGATACTCAACGTCTACGAAATCGCCGTCAACATTAAGCTCGATACACTCGATAGTCTTTTCGGGATAAAGCTCGTGCGCTCTTGCGATGTATGCGTTGATCTCAGCCTGTGAAAGCTTGCCGTTATTTACTTTTACGTTTACCATGATTACTTACCTCTCTCTTAATTATTGTCTATTTTATTTCTATCCTATTTGGTTAGCACCTTTAGTACTGTAATTCATATTATAACACTACATATTGTGTTTGTCAATAGCCTGAGTGTAATTTTATGAAGACTTTTTTTGTATACTTTTCACATTTGGTTAATGGGAAGAAACAATTTTAAGAGCGAGGAGAAAAATCAGAGCATAGTCTGACCGTCTTTAAGTATGCCAAGATGCTTGTATGCCAGCTGTGTGGCACAGCGACCTCTGGGGGTTTTGGAGATAAATCCGATCTGCATAAGGTAAGGCTCGCAGACGTCTTCAAGGGTGACGGCTTCTTCACCGATAGCAGAGGCAAGGGTCTCGATACCCACAGGACCGCCGCCGTAGCCTTTTATTATCATAGTGAGCATACGTCTGTCAAGGCTGTCAAGTCCAAGCTTGTCCACACCCATGCGGTCGAGGGCTATCCTTGCGATATCGGCGGTGATTCTGCCGTTGCCCATTACATCAGCGAAGTCACGGGCACGTTTGAGAAAACGATTGGCGAGACGGGGAGTGCCTCTTGAACGTGAGGCAAGCTCCATTGCGCCGTCCTTATCGCAGGGCACGCCAAGTATTACGGCGGAGCGCATGATTATCTCGCAAAGCTGCTCGTCTGAGTAAAGCTCCAGTCTTTCGATAACGCCGAATCGGTCACGGAGAGGTGAGGTCAGCTGACCTGCTCGTGTTGTAGCACCCACAAGAGTGAACTTATTAAGCTCTATTCTGATAGATCTTGCGGCAGGACCTTTTCCCATTATGATATCGAGAGCATAGTCCTCAAGGGCAGGGTAGAGCACCTCTTCCACCTGTCTTGAAAGTCTGTGTATCTCGTCGATAAAAAGCACGTCGCCTTTTTCAAGGTTGGTGAGTATAGCCGCAAGGTCGCCGGGCTTTTCGATAGCGGGACCGGAAGTAGTGCGGATATTCACTCCCATTTCGTGAGCGATGATAGTTGACAATGTAGTTTTTCCCAGACCGGGAGGGCCGTAAAGCAAAATATGGTCTAGGCTGTCGCCTCTTTGTTTTGCCGCCTGGATATAGATCGAGAGGTTTTCCTTCACCTTTTCCTGACCGATATACTCGGCGAGGGTCTTAGGGCGGAGATTTACCTCGAAATCGTCGGTAGTATCCGCCTCGATCTGTTTAGGTGCGACTATTCTGTTTTCGATATCAAAATCGCCTTTTTCAATCATATGTAATCACGTCCTTTGGGGACGCTCCTCCTTTCTCGGCACTGCTGTTATTCGCTGAGCATTTTAAGCCACTGGTACTCCTTTTCGGGCTTTATGACAGGTCTCATATCGTCGGAAAGCCAGTTGTTCGGATTATTTTTTATGTACTGTGCAAGCAGCGCTTCTTCTTTTTCGTTTCTTATTACTCTGTCGATATAGCCTTTTGCCCACAGTGATGTTTTCACGCTTTTGGTGATCGCCTGTTTCAGCTGCTGGATTATGGTGGGGACGGATGTTGGGACGATTAGTAATCGTCCCGAACTGTCCTTAGGACATTCAAGTCGGATTATCATATGCACATGGTTTGGCATGATGACATATTCTCTGACCTTTGCTCCCGGATAGTGGGCACTGATTTCCTTGATGTATTTTTCCGTCGCCTTGCCGTATTCGGAGAGGACGGGAAAATCCTGCGGCAAAGGCTCGTCTTGTTTTGGGCGATTACTAATCGCCCAAACGCTTTCAAGCGACCATAACATCATGCAGCCCTGCTTGACGAACAGGGTGATGTAGTAGCTGCCGTCCTTCGAGTAGTCGAATCCTTCAAGTCTTGACGGTCTCCTGCTTTCCATGTCAGAACCTCGCAAGACCGATAAGAGCCTTTTTGATAAGCTCCTCCACAGACAGATTTGGGTCAAGCTGAGATATCGCTCCTGCTGCTTCCGCAGATGAGTAGCCGAGAACCTCTAAAGCGGTTATGGCTTCTCCTATGTTTCCGCCCTGTACAGGTATAGAAACGGACGCTTGTCCACGAACCGATATGGTCTCTCCCGCAACCTTGTCTTTAAGCTCAAGACAAAGCCGCTCGGCGGTCTTCTTTCCTATGCCCTTTACCTGCGTGAAGCTCTTGGTATCGGAGGTCGCCACCGCAAGCGCAAACTGCTGCGGAGTCATGGCGGAAAGTATTGAAAGCGCCGCCTTTGGTCCTACTCCCGATACGGAAATAAGCAGCTTGAAGGAGCGAAGCTCCTCTGCGTCGGCAAAGCCGAAAAGCTCA
>JBJERD010000050.1:0-4823 GCA_051882095.1 Oscillospiraceae bacterium | reverse complement strand
GGGGAACTGTTCCTTGTCCCAGTCGAAGTTGCACCACTCGAAGCCCTTCATCCAGAAGCAGTCGAAGTGGAATACCTGAAGAGGAATATCTCTCTCAGCCATGCCGTCGATAAATGATGTGATAGTCTCTTCGTCGTAGTTGGTGGTAAACGATGTTGTAAGCCACAGACCGAATGAAAATGCAGGGGGCAGTGAAGGCTTGCCAGTCAGGTCGGTGTAGCCCTTAAGAACTTCTGTGATGTTCTCTCCGCCGAACAGGAAGTATTCCATATTTTCGCCGGGAACAGTCATTGAAACCTTTGAAACCGTGTCTGAGCAAACCTCATAGGATACCTTGTCGGAGCTGTTTGTGAAAACACCGTAGCCTCTGCTTGATACAAAGAAGGGAATACTCTTGTAGGACTGGTCTGTGCAGGTGCCTGCGTCAGAGTTCCATGTTTCAACCGACTGACCGTTCTTTGCAAAAGTGGTGAATCTCTCGCCGAAGCCATAGAAGTATTCGCCTACAGTTGTGTCAAACTGCTCTCTGATGTATGTAGTGTGAGCATCAGCAGGATAGTTCCAGAATCTGTCGTCCTCCTGAACTGCCAGTCTTGCGTTCTTTCTGAAACCGCTCTCGAAAATAACACCTGTTGATCTCCAGCCGCCGCTTGTGAGCAGCTTGTCTTTATAAAAGTACTGAACGCTCCATGTTTCCTTAGAAACAACAAGCTTTGTGTTGCCTGTAACCAGCACCGCTTCCTTATCGGTAATAGTTACCTGAGGCTTATAATTGCCCTCGTTAAGAACAAAGTGAGGACCGTTGTCGGCATAGCCCTTGTGATGAGTGATGTTTACTCTTACGCAGTTTTCCTGAGTTGAAGTGTAGGAAATCTCAAGGTTTGCGCTTCCGAGCATCATAGCACGGTTGTAGACAACGAAAGGAGTAGCAACAACAACAAAGCCGTTTTCAACCTCTTCGATCTCAAAAGCCTGGTTAGCATAGTTCACATCGTAGCCTCTCTGATTGAGCCAGAAACCGTCAGCAAATTTCATAGATAATACCTCCATAATATAATTTTTTCTGAGTGGGAATGTAAAAATATTAATTCCGCACGATTGTTTTGCGTCAAGCGGAGTTTTTAGTCCGCTAAGTATATTTTATAGCATTATCGCATAAATTGCAATAGTAATATTCTATATTTTTTGATTATTTTAAGATTTCAGCAGCTTTTTTAGTAAACAATATGTGAATAGATTTTGGAGACATATTAATATTTGAAAATGTGCGATAACGTTTACACCGATAGCCCCTATGAAGAAAAAATCATTCGATACTCAGAAATTCTTCGGGGATATATGAAAGGCATTGCTCCACAGAGCTGCGGCTGAAGCCTTCCACGAAATTCTTTGCGAACAGCTCGTCGGTGTAGTCCTTGTAGGGATAAACTGTGCAGTTGTACCAGTAGGAATCATAATACAACGCCTCAAAGTGAGATATAACGGGAATTGCCTTTACATTTTCAAAAGCTATCTCTCCCGTTTCAAGATCCTTTACAACGTCCATATCACCGATAAGACCTACAAGCGACTTGGCGTCATACATTGTGGAGAAGAAATTTCCCAGACCGTAGTAAACAAACGCCTTGCCGCCGTCAGGCTTGTCAAGATATTCGCAGGTGGAAATGGCATGAGCCTGAGTGCCTATGATAAGGTCTGCGCCCCACTCAACAAGCTTTGGGGTAAGCTCTATCTGCTGCTGATTGATCTCATTCATTATCTCGGTGCCG
The DNA here is from genome assembly GCA_051882095.1 of Oscillospiraceae bacterium. GTDB lineage: Bacteria > Bacillota > Clostridia > Oscillospirales > Ruminococcaceae > FB2012. Next base: position 3,054 of record JBJERD010000050.1, on the reverse strand, counting down.
TAATGGCAGGAGACCACAACAACGTCTGCAAGCTTGTCCGCTTCTTCAATCTGACGCTTCATGGTGGCCTCATCGGAAAGATATCTTACCTCTGCGCCGTTTCCGTCAAGAAAAATACCGTTTGTATGCTCCATGTATCCCAGAAAAGCAAAGGTGATGCCGTTTACTTCCATGGTTTTTATAGTCTCAGCGTCCTCATGGGAACGGTAAGCGCCGTAGTGAACTACGCCCTTTTTGTCCCAGTAGTCAAGGGAAGATATAAGACCCTCTTCGCCCTTGTCAAGCACATGATTGTTGCACATTGAAACTACGTTGAATCCCATATCCGTAACAGCGTCGCCCACAGCAAGGGGAGAAGAAAAGCAAGGATATGTTGACGGCTCAAATGCGTCGTTGACTAAGGTCTCCTGATTGATTATGGCAACGTCGGCGTTTTCTATGTATTTTTTGATATGCTTGTAGCAGTCTGAAAAATCATATTCCTCACCGCCGCCTTTTTCCAGCGCCTCAACATAAATATTATCATGAATGAGATTGTCTCCTGCGCATACAAGATGAGCGGTAGCCGTGCCAGTCTGGTTTTCTCCCTCGGACGAGCCGTCATCGGAGGACGCATTTTCATCTGCCGATGACTGTTGCTTATCGGAAGAGTTTTCCGTGTTTGAGTCCTTGCCCGCCGCTTTCGAAGAATCCGACTTTTCGATCTTGCTCAGTTCTATATCCTTTTTGCCCAGACAAGAAGCCGAACAGGACATTATCAATCCCACGCAGATCAATGCGGCGATTTTTTTTGAAAGTTTTGTATTCATGGTGTTGTCCTTTCATAAACATTATGATATAATTGTCAGTATACTGGCTGTCAGCCGATATGACACCTATAATTATAACACATATCGGCAGCAAATAGCAATAGAAAAACAGAGAAAAGAGTAGATTTTTTAATGAAAATACTTATCGACGCCGACGGCTGTCCCGTTGTGGAGCTTTCGGTCAGAGCGGCAAAGAAATTCGGGCTTGAAGCGGTCATCATAGCCGATACCGCTCATGAGTTTTCAAGCGAATATGCAAAGGTCATCACAGTTGACAAGGGCGCAGACAGCACCGATTTCAGACTTGCAAATCTTGTTGAAGCTGGTGATATAGCTGTCACACAGGATTACGGTCTTGCAGCAATGGTGATGGCTAAAAAGGGAATACCCATCAGGCAGGACGGTCTTGTCTACAGCGAAGATAATATTGATTCCCTGCTGCTTGCAAGGCATACCGCAAAGAAGATAAGAAGAGCGGGTGGCAGGCTCAAAGGTCACAGCGCAAGAACTCATGCCGAGGACGAGACTTTCTATAAGTCTCTTTGTGAAATTATAATGAAAAATCAATAAAACTACTGGCTTTTTTTGAACATATATGCTATAATCAAAAGGTACACAATGTACATTTCTCAATGAAAAACTACTGTAGTTACGGAGGAGTTGTTTATGAATATTGACAGAATCATGGAAGAATTGACATTGGAAGAAAAAGCCTCCCTTTGTTCGGGCAACGATTTCTGGCATACCAAAGCCGTTGAAAGGCTTGATATCCCCAAGGTCATGGTTTCCGACGGACCTCATGGGCTTAGAAAAAACGTTGAGGATTCCGATAATCCCAATGAAGCTATAAAGGCGGTGTGTTTCCCCACAGCTTCGGCAACAGCCTGTTCTTTTGACAGAATACTTATTGAAACTATGGGAAAAGCCATAGGCGAAGAATGTCAGCATGAAAAGCTTGCCGTAGTTCTGGGGCCCGGCTGCAACATAAAGCGTTCACCCCTTTGCGGAAGAAATTTCGAGTATTTTTCCGAAGACCCTTATCTTGCAGGACAGATGGCAGCCGCTCACATAAGAGGAGTGCAGAGCAAGGGCGTGGGAACTTCGCTTAAGCATTTTGCCTGCAACAATCAGGAAAACAGAAGAATGTCCGTATCTGCCGAGATGAGCGAAAGAACGCTGAGAGAAATATATCTCGCCCCCTTTGAAACTGCGGTCAAGGACAGCAAGCCGTGGACGGTAATGTGTTCCTATAACCGCATAAACGGAGTGTATTCATCTGAAAACAAGCGCCTGCTCACGGATATCCTCCGTGACGAATGGGGCTTCAAGGGACTTGTAATGAGCGACTGGGGAGCAGTAGATGACAGAGTTGAGGGCATAAAAGCGGGTCTTGACCTTGAAATGCCCACAAGCTACGGCAAAAACGATAAGCTTATAGTAGAGGCTGTAAAGTCGGGCGAGCTGGACGAAGCAGACCTTGACAAGTGCGTAAAACGTGTTCTTGAAATGGTTGACAAATACCTTGAAAACGCCGCTCCCGATACGGCATGGGATAAGGACAAGCATCATGAGCTTGCAAGAAAGATAGCTTCCGAGTGTATCGTTCTTCTCAAAAACGAGGATAACGTTCTTCCCCTTGACGGCTCAAAGAAAATTGCCTTCATCGGTAAATTTGCCGCTTCGCCAAGATATCAGGGCGGCGGAAGCTCGCATATCAATTCTTTCAAGGTGACTTCCGCACTTGAAGCTGCCGCAGAATTTTCTCAGGTCACATACGCTCAGGGTTACGACGTTGAACAAGACGTTACCGACGAAAAACTGTTTGCAGAGGCAGTAAATTGCGCTTCCGAAGCAGAGGTTGCCGTAGTATTCGCAGGTCTGCCCGATGCATTCGAGTCGGAGGGCTACGACAGAAAGCATATGAGAATGCCGGAGTGTCAGCTTCGTCTTATCGACGAGATATGCAAGGTGAATGAAAACGTGATAGTCGTTCTGCATAACGGTTCGCCTGTTGAAATGCCGTTTGCCGACAAGGTCAAGGGAATTGTTGAAGCTTATCTCGGAGGTCAGGCTATTGGCGGTGCAGTTTGCGACGTTCTGTTCGGAAAGGTGAACCCAAGCGGAAAGCTTCCCGAAACATTCCCGAAAAAGCTTTCCGATAACCCGTCCTATCTCAATTTCCCGGGCGAGGGAGACAAGGTGTGCTATAACGAGGGCATCTTCGTAGGCTATAGATATTATGATT
>JBJERD010000049.1:0-4824 GCA_051882095.1 Oscillospiraceae bacterium | reverse complement strand
CATAGTTCTCATCTATCTTGATGATATTGTATGTGCCCTTTCTCTTTGATTTGAGAATCTCAAGAGCCTCCTCCGAGTAGCCGGGAGCGATGATTCCGTCTGAAACCTCTCTCTGTATCATCTTTGCCGTGCAGGCGTCGCACTCGTCTGAAAGTGCAATAAAATCGCCGTAGGAGGACATTCTGTCAGCGCCTCTTGCTCTTGCGTAAGCGCAGGCAAGGGGAGAAAGCTCGCCAAGGTCGTCAACAAAGTAGATCTTTTTCAGCGTGTCGGAAAGGGGTCTGCCGATTGCAGCTCCTGCCGGTGAAACGTGCTTGAAAGAAGTAGCCGCAGGCATACCTGTAGCCTTTTTAAGCTCTCTTACCAGCTGCCAGCCGTTGAAAGCGTCCAGCAGATTGATGTAGCCGGGCTTGCCGTTCAGAACCTCGATAGGCAGGTCCTTGCCGTTTTCCATAAAAACTCTCGACGGCTTCTGATTGGGATTGCAGCCGTACTTTAAAAGCATTTCATTTGCCATGTTTTTACCTCCTGTTACATTATATTTAAAATGTCAATCGTATGAATGGTCTTAGTAAAAATCCGATAATAAACAAAAGTATGATGCTGAGAATTATATAAGTCACTATGTTTGCTATAAAAAGCGGTTTTGACATTTCAGGCTTATCTTCATTTTCGGTTTACCTGTTAATTATTCATTATTTAGTGTACTTATTTACCACCTTAGTCTGCTCAGCGCCGGTGGTAATGTCAATGTATCTTACAAAGAGAGATACCTTGTTGTCCTCGTTGAGCGAATTCCACAGACCGTCTGTAAACTCGTCGATGCTGTCGGGGATAGATACCTTTTTAGGCTCGCCCTCAAAGCTGGGCAGGGGATTTCCGTCACCCATGTATGTGTGGATAAAGTGTCCGAAGCCGTTGAGGGGATCTGTGTAAGTATAAGTAAATCTTTCGCAGCAGTCGGGATTGCCGTCTGCGGATTTCAGTATAGACATAGCATAATTATATGCGCCGTTTTCAATGTGCATGATTCCCGAAATTCTGGGGGTGTAGTTAGGAGCGTCGTCCTCGTATTCACGGGTGCGCAGCGACTGCTCAAAGGTCTGCTGCTTGTCCATAAGCTCATAGATAGTGTCTGTCTGATCGCCGTTTGTAACGATAGTCTTGTTGCCAAGCTTTCTTACAGGCGAGTAGATGATAAGGTGTGGGTCGGAAAGCTTTGAGGGATCGGCAGCCTCGGTCTTTATTCCGTCCTCAGTCTCGGTGAACACACGGTTGCGTGAGTTTACGCTTCTGCCCATAATGAAATAGGCGGTAACTGCGCTTTTTCCGTCAGCAGACTTGCCGATGACGATGCCTCTTCCGGGATAGGAATTAGCTTTCAGCTCTTCATAAATGTCAAGTGTTTTCATTCTTATACCTCCTGATATTTTATATAACTTTCCCGATATAACATTCGGTAATGTTGGGGATAATTAATTTACCGTCGTTTTGGTATTTTGCGAAAAAGGCTTCCAGAGCGGCGACAAATGGCTTGTATTCCTTGTCCTTTTGCTTTGGCGCATAAGAACGTGAAAGCCTGTTGCCGATAAAGGCATCTTTAGTAAACTCCAGATCGTTTTTCAAAAGAAAGCTTTCATACTCGCCGCAAAACAGCTGCTTGACGCCTTCGGTATTGCCGTTGAGCGGAGTGTTCAGTCCGCTGCGCTCCGAATAACGTTTTGTATAGCCGTCGCAGTATTGCTTGTGTATCTCGTTCATTTCCTTGACTGTCTCGGTAGAGTAGTCCGCAGTGTTCCACAAAAGCATTACCTTGCCGTCAGGCTTTAATATTCTGATACATTCCTTTTTGAAAGCTTCCGTGTCAAACCAATGAAACGACTGAGCGCAGGTTATCAGGTCTACGGAATTGTCCGCAAGGTTTGTATCTTCGGCAGGGGATTTTACAAAGGTCACGTTGGGATAATTCAGTAGATAGTCGGAAGCCTTTAAAAGCATTTCCGTATTGGGCTCCACCGCTATGATGTTACAGCCAAGATGACAAAGCATTTTCGTAAACTTACCCGTTCCTGCGCCGATATCCGCAACTGTGTTTTCGGCGTGGATAAACTGAGAAAGATATCTTATGATATCCATCGGATAAGAAGGTCGGAATTTGCTGTAAACGTCGGCTTTGTCGGTAAACAAATTGGTATTATCCATTTTCAGCCCTCATAATCAATGTAAGCTTTTCCGTCCTTGACGGTTATTCTGTCTTCGCAGAAAAGCGCCACCGACTGCGGCAGGATATTCCACTCAGCCTGCTCCATTACACGCCGCTGGAGAGTTTCGGGAGTATCTCCGTTTTCCACAGCAACAGCCTTTTGCATAATGATAGGTCCGCCGTCGCATACCTCGGTAACAAAATGAACGGTCGCTCCTGTAAGCTTTACGCCGCTTTCAAGTACCGCTTCGTGGACGTGCAGTCCGTAAAAGCCCTTTCCGCAGAAAGAGGGGATAAGAGCAGGGTGAACGTTCATCATTTTATAAGGGAACGCTTTGACTATCTGTTCGTCAAGTATGGTCATAAATCCTGCGTAAACAACAAGGTCGGCTTTTTCCTCAACAAGAGCGTCGGTAACAGCTTTTGTGTATGAAGCCACATCGGCATAATCCTTGCGAGGGATAACTCTTGTGGCAATGCCGTTTTTCTCGGCTCTTTCAAGAGCATAAACGCCTTCCTTTGAAGAGATAACGCAGGTGATCTTTCCGTTTTTTATGATTCCGCTTTTTTGGGCGTCGATAAGAGCCTGTAAATTGGTTCCTCCGCCCGAAACAAGCACGCAAATGTTTTTCAATGAAACTACCTCTTTCCGTATTTTTGGTTTGAAAGGAAAACACCTCTCACTAATAGTCGAAAAAGGGGGAAAAGTTGCACGCAAACGTACAACTATGAACGAAAAATAAATTAATTAATATATAAATCTACATTATGCACAGAATTTCTGAGTAAAAACTGTGCATAATGTATTAGGAAAAATATCAGCAGATAATTACACCCATATCGGATTCAACAAGCTCGCCCAGAACGTAAGCCTCTTCGCCTGCTTCGTTGATTGCAGCGATAGCCTTGTCAGCGTCGTTCTTATCAACAACAACAGTCATACCAACGCCCATGTTAAAGGTGTTGAACATATCTCTTTCGGGAATGTTGCCTGTCTTTGCGATAACGTCGAAGATAGGAAGAACCTGAACAGCGCTTCTTTCGATCTTAGCGGAAAGTCCGTCGGGCAGAGATCTCGGAATGTTCTCATAAAAGCCGCCTCCTGTGATGTGGGAGATAGCCTTTACTGAAACCTTATCCAGAAGGTTCATGACTGCCTTTACATATATCTTAGTAGGTGTGAGCAGAACGTTTCCAAGGGTTGTTCCAAGCTCGGAATAATGCCTTGCAAGATTAGACTCGTTTACGGTGAACACCTTTCTTACCAGCGAGAAGCCGTTTGAGTGAACGCCGCTTGACTTGATTGCTATCATCACGTCGCCTGCCTTCTGAGTTTCGGGCTTCAGGATCTTGTCCTTGTCAACAACGCCTACTGCAAAGCCTGCAAGGTCGTATTCGTCAACAGGGTAGAAGCCCGGCATTTCGGCAGTTTCACCGCCTATAAGAGCAGCTCCCGACTGAACGCAGCCTTCGGCAACGCCTGAAACTATCTGCGCTACCTTTTCGGGATAGTTCTTGCCTACTGCGATATAATCAAGGAAAAACTGTGGCTTTGCACCGCAGCAGATGATATCATTTACGCACATAGCTACGCAGTCGATACCTACAGTGTCATGCTTGTCCATAAGAAAAGCGATCTTAAGCTTTGTTCCTACGCCGTCTGTACCCGAAACAAGAACAGGCTTTGTAATGCCTGTCATATCGAGCTCGAAAAGACCGCCGAAGCCGCCTATTCCGCTGAGAACTCCGCTTGTCATTGTTCTTGCAACATACTGTTTCATAAGCTCAACCGCTTTATAGCCGGCTGTTACGTCAACTCCTGCAGCCTTGTAGCTGTCTGAAAAACTTTTCATAATATGATCCTTTCAATAAATTATTTTTTCTCTGATATCTTACACTCAAACTTATCCTTTGGCATATCCTTTGGTACGGGGATAGGATACTCCTCGGTAAAGCAGCCTACGCAGAAATCGCAGTCGGAATTTCCCGCAAGCTTTTTAACGCTGTCCACCGAAAGAAATCCCAGCGTATCTGCTCCGATATGCTTGCATATCTCCGGAAGAGTCATTTTGCAGGCGATAAGATTTTCCTTGCTGTCGATATCCGTTCCGAAATAGCACGGAGCGATGAACTGAGGGCAGGCAAATCTTACATGGACTTCCTTTGCGCCTGCATCTCTCAGCAGCTTAACAACTCTTCCCGATGTTGTTCCTCTTACCATGCTGTCGTCTATCATTACGACTCTCTTGCCCTTTACGGTGTTTGAGAGCGCATTGAGCTTTATCTTTACCGAGTTTGTTCTTTCGGTCTGGGAAGGCTGTATAAAGGTCCTGCCTATGTATCTGTTCTTTATAAATCCAATGCCGTAGGGGATTCCGCTTTCAAGAGAGAATCCGAGAGCTGCGTCAAGTCCCGAATCGGGAACTCCTACTACTATATCGGCGTCAACGGGGTGTTCTCTCCAAAGATATTTTCCTGCTCTCAGTCTTGCCTGATGAACGCTTGAACCTTCGATGACCGAATCGGGACGTGCAAAGTAAATGTATTCGAAAACGCATATCGTGCCTTTGCTTCCGCAATGCGTGTCGATGGAACGAAGTCCGTTCTTGTCGATGACCACT
>JBJERD010000048.1:0-4856 GCA_051882095.1 Oscillospiraceae bacterium | reverse complement strand
GCTGATAAGAAAATAAAAAATTGGGATGACAAAACCGGCGGTATTTGCCGGTGAAAGAAGGGAAAGCTTTAATTAATGTCGTTTACTGAAATTCTTGAAAAAATAGACGGGTATGTGTGGGGAATTCCTCTGATAGTGCTTATCATTTCGGTGGGTATCTACCTTACGGTTAGGCTGAAGGCTCTGCAGATAATTCATCTTCCAAAGGCTTTGAAATTCATGTTCAAAAACGAGGAGGAGGGACACGGAGAAATAACCAGCTTCGGCGCTTTGTGTACTGCGCTGTCGGCTACTATCGGTACGGGAAATATCGTGGGAGTAGCAACGGCTATAGGTATTCTTGCCGGAGGACCGGGCGCTTTGCTGTGGATGTGGATAGCTGCGTTTTTCGGAATGGCAACTAAGTTTTCGGAGGGATTTCTTGCTATAAAGTACAGAAAGATCGACGAGGACGGTCATGTCTGCGGTGGACCTTTTTACTACATAGAAAACGGAATGGGCAGCAAGTGGAAATGGCTTGCCAAGCTGTTTGCGTTTTTCGGCGCCTGCGTAGGTCTTTTCGGTATAGGAACATTCTCGCAGATAAACGGCATCTCTTCGGCGGTGGAGACCTTTTTCGACCCTGAGAGAGCGCATACCGTTAGCATTTTCGGCGGAGAATATACATGGGCTGTCATCATTTCGGGACTTATAGTTACTGTGTGCGCAGCGCTTGTTATCATCGGCGGAATAAAAAGAATTTCGGGAGTTTCGCAGATAGTGGTACCGTTTATGGCGGTGCTTTATATAGTTTCCTGTCTTGTGCTTATTATTTTAAACATCGGAAAGCTGCCGTCGGCGGTTATGCTGATCGTGAAAGAGGCGTTCAGCTTCAGGGCTGTGGCGGGCGGAAGTCTGCCGATGATGTTCGTTGCCATGCAGAAGGGTGTGGCAAGAGGTATTTTCTCAAACGAATCGGGACTTGGTTCTGCGCCTATCGCTGCGGCTGCGGCAAAGACAAAAGAGCCTGTAAGACAGGGACTTGTTTCCATGTGCGGTACTTTTATTGATACGATAATAGTATGCACGATGACGGGTCTTGCAATTGTTATGATGGGCAGCTACAAAGCGGAAAATCCGCTGACGGGAAAGCCTTACGAGGGTGTGGACGTTACTATAAACGCTTTTACCGAGGGATATTCCTTCCTGCCTTCAAAGATACCTGCTTTCATGCTGATGATATGTCTTGTGTTCTTTGCATTTACCACAATTCTGGGCTGGAATTACTACGGTGAGAGATGTCTTGAATATCTTGCAGGCGGAAACATGAATGCGGTAAAGGTATACAGATATCTTTACATAATCGCTGTATTTATCGGACCTTACATGACGGTCAGTGCAGTGTGGACGATCGCTGATATTTTCAACGGTCTTATGGCTTTGCCAAACCTGATAGCGCTGTTAGCTCTCAGCCCTGTTATCGTCAAGGATTCACAGGAGTATTTTGCAAGGCTCAAACGCCGCAGGCAGCTTGACGCTGTAAAGCAGGTCTGACATTTCGGACAGGGTGCAAAACGCTGTTTGCGTGATAAAAACGGGATTGTTTTGGTTATTAATACCGATAAAGGCTGTGCCGATTTGTGCGAAGTGACTAATTTTATTTCGCACAGAGGCTTATTGATGTTAAATTTGTTGACAACGATTACAGCCGATGATATAATGTTAATGTATTTAGTTAAGACAACAACTTATTATTATAATTTTTTGGAGGTTTAACTCATGAAAAACACAAAGAGAGTTCTGGCAGGACTGCTGGCTGTTATTTCGGCTTTCGGCATTGTGGGCTGCGGAAGTTCCGGCAAGGGCGAAGAGTCGTCTTATGTTGACAAGGTTAAGGTTGAGGATACCGATCAGATCTCGGCTATCCCCGAGGGAGCTGAGACGGAGCTTGTATGGCTTTCCTACTTCAACATCAATCCTACCAAGAAAGAGCCTGAGAAGAGAACAGACCTTGACCTTTTTGAGAAAAAGGGCGGTTCTATTTACTATGACCAGGTTTCTTCAATGGAGAAGTATGACAAGCTTGCCAGCGAGCTGATGTCAAACAATCCGCCCGATATGTTCTGGTATGAGCAGAAAATGACCTTCCCATGCAACGTTGTTCAGGATATGTATCAGCCTGTTGACGACATCGTTGATTTTGAAAGCGATCTGTGGAAGGACGTTAAGGATACTGCCGATAAGTTCGTTCTTAACGGTAAGCATTATGTTGCTCCTGTAAAGTTTGTTACCAACTCGGTGCTTACATATGACAAGAAGATAATCGACGCCGCTCAGCTGGACGATCCTTATGAGCTTTATCTTGAAGGCAAGTGGGATTGGGACACATGGTATGACATGATGGACGAATACTGCTCGGGCGCAGGCGCTGACGAGGAAAGATACGGAGTAAACGGCTGGTTCGCACCGTTTATTTTCCACTCCACAGGAAAGACTCTTATCAGCTATGACGCAGGGAAGAAGGAATATGTATCAAATCTGCTTGAGCCTGATTTTGAGAGAGCTACCGACCTTCTTTACAACATCAAGAAGAACAATATGTACTATCCCGAATGGGTAGGTCAGGCTGCTGACGCATTCAAGCTGAACATTCTGTTCTACGCAATGGGACCATGGGCTTCATTCGGTTCTCACACTCCTGCAGACGGCGAAGAGTGGGCAATGGTTCCGATGCCTAAGGATCCTAACTCAGACACGCTTTACAACACTCCTGAGATCAACGCTTATATGTGGGTAAGAGGTTCCACCAAGAAGGAAGCCATGAAGACCTGGATGGAGTGCGCTAAGCTTGTTAACACAGATGAAAAGTACAAGGAAATAGACAGAGAAAAGTTCTTTACAAACAACCCCAACTGGACAGATGAGATGTATTCGGTTGCGTTTGAGGAGACCTTTACCGACAAGTTCGTTCAGGTTATCGACCCGGGCTACGGTATTTCCACCACACTTTCAAACGACGACGCTGCTACCAATGCTACAAAGGAAGCTGTAATTCCTTATATGTACACTTCCGTTATGAAGGAAGACGACAACGGCGCTCAGTTCACATGGACACAGCTGCGTGAAAGCTACAGCGGCACTATCGAATCGGAGCTGAAGGCTTTCAATGCTAAGTACAAGGAATACATCGGCGAATAACACTTTTATAGAATTATGATGAAAAAAGACGTCTTTAGGGCGTCTTTTTTTTGTCACAGCAAGTATTGGAGAACACAGTTCGCCCAAAAACTCGGGAGGGCGGCTTTGCTTTGTACAGATTTCACATATTGATTTGTTTACTATAACTATTGAAAAATTTGTGAAAATGCAGTATAATACAAGTGTAAACCTATATTTATCCGCTATCGAAAAGGAGGAGAATAATATGAAAAAAATCATTGCAGGACTTGTATCCGCTGCGCTTGCGCTGAGTTGTGTTGCGCTGCCTGCGGAAGTGACGGGAACAGGTTCGGTCATTAAAGCAAGCGCTTATGAAACTTACGGGGATTATGATTATGAGGTGCTTGATGACGGAACGGTGTCGATACTTGGTTACGGCGGTACAGATACCGATATCGTTATTCCTTCCACACTTGACGGTCAAACTGTTTCAACCATTGGAGCGGCTGCGTTCTGGTATTGCAAAGGCGTTGAGAGCGTTACTTTACCAAACAGCGTTACAAGCATTGAAAGCCGTGCGTTTGACAACTGCTCAATTACAAGCATAACGATACCTGACAGCGTTACAAGCATTGCAAGCTGTGCGTTTGTTGATTGTTCGTCTCTTACAAACGTTACCATACCCAAAAGCATTACAAGAATTGAAGATCATGTGTTTTATGGCTGCACGGGTCTTAAAAGCGTAACAATACCAAACAGCGTTACGAGCATTGGGGAAGAGGCGTTTGCATATTGCGAAAGCCTTAAAAGCGTAACAATACCAAGCAGCGTTGAAAGCGTTGAAAAGAATGCGTTTGGAAGCTGCACAGGTCTTACAAGCGTAACAATACCTGGCAGCATCACCGTTATTGAAGAAGGTGTGTTTGCAAACTGCTCAGATCTTGAAAGCATAACAATACCCGAAAGTGTTGAAACCATAGGCAAATCTGCATTTCAATTCTGCTCAAAGCTGAAAAAGATATCAATTCCCGACGGTGTGAAGACAATTGGCGGTTATGCATTTCATTATTGCGAAAAAATGGAAAGAATATCTTTGCCAAACAGCATTGAAAGTATGGGCGAATATGTGTTTGCAAACTGTTCAAGCCTTACGAGCATATCTATACCGGACAAGGTAGAAAGCATTAATACATATGCCTTTTATCGTTGCACAAGCCTTGAAATCGTAGCAATACCACGCAGCGTAACCTTCATCGGATCTGCGGCGTTTGGAGGCTGCTCAAGCCTGGAAACGGTGCATTTTGCTAAGGCGGAAAATGATGATTTCGGTATAAACATACTGGACGGCAATTACGAGTTTACCCATGCCGAGCAGCTCTTTAGCAGCGTTTACGTTCCTGAGGCTGTGATAAGCCAGGACTACATAAGCACCGGCACAAGCTTTACTCTTAACTGGGAAAAGATCTACGGCGTAACAGGATATATTTTGTACAGATACGACAGCGCAAACAAAAAATGGGTAAAAGTAACGACCGTAAAGGGTGAAAACAACACGTCTGTAACCGTTTCGGGCTATACACCAGGTTCGGTAGTCAAGTTCAAGGTCAACGCTTATAAGACCGAAGACGGCAGTACTTACTACGGCAAAACAAACGATTTCCTCTATGCGGCAGCGCTTGACGATTCTAAGATAAGCTCCGATTATTCAAGCACAGGCA
>JBJERD010000047.1:0-4881 GCA_051882095.1 Oscillospiraceae bacterium | reverse complement strand
GACTTTTCCCCTCGCAAGCCCTCTAGCGCCGGGCTTGAGCCTGCGCTTTAATTTTAATTGTTTTTTCCACAAGCCGCATCATTTGTCACAATGATTTTCAAACATCGGAGGGAATTTTGTTGAATATCCTGTGATTTGGCTGTTAAAACAACGCTATTGTTTACAAAATGTTTAAAATTGCCCCTTGCGTTTATACAGCCGCTGTGTTAATATGTTAATATAGTTTAATAGGTTACTATCAAAAAAATGTAACATTACTTTACAGGAGGAAAAATTAATGAAGAAAAAACTTATTGCAGGTATGTGCGCAGCTGCACTTGCAGCCTCATGCCTGTCGCTCACCGCTTTTGCCGATGACGGTCTTACCGCTTTCGAGGCGACATCTGAAAACGTAAAGACTATCGGACGTACATACTACAACGGCGAAGCGCTGTGGTTCTCGCTTACAGGCGCAGGCGTTGAGTATCAGTTCACAGGCACGCAGACAAATATCACTATCACAGGCGACAACGGTTCGGCTTCGGCTCAGAACCCGGCAAGAATAGCCTTCTATGCAGACGGAGTGATGGTCAAGGACGAATTACTTACCGAAGATACTCAGGTATTTACCGTCAGCTTTGAAGAAGAGGCTCTTCACACCGTAAAGGTTGAAAAGCTTTCGGAATCTGAAAACGGCTCCATTTTTATCGACCAGATCGAAGTGGACGGAGCAGGAGACATCGCTCCCACAGCCGCTAAGGAGCATAAGATCGAATTTATCGGTGACTCTATAACCTGCGGCTACGGCGTTGACGCACCAAATGAAAAGGAACACTTTACCACCAAGACCGAGGACGGCTCAAAGACTTACGCTTATAAGACGGCTAAGAAGCTTGACGCCGACTACAGCATGGTATCCTACAGCGGCTTCGGCGTTGTTTCGGGATATACTTCGCCCGGCAAGATAAACACCAATCAGCTGGTAAGCAAATATTACGACAGCGTTGGCTTCTCATGGGGCTGGACTGCGGACGGTAAGAACATTACCGACGTTAAATGGGATTTTGAAGAGTATGTTCCCGACCTGGTAGTTATCAATCTGGGTACAAACGACTACTCGTACACCAAGGATGCAAAGACCGGTCTGAACGATGAAACAAGAGCAAGAGAGTTTGAAGTTGCTTATGTTGAATTTTTGAAAACTATCCGTGAGAAGAACCCCGACGCAGAGATACTCTGCACTCTGGGAATCATGGGTCAGGAGCTTTATGACTCCATCGAGACAGCAGTTGCTGAATACACCGCCGAAACAGGCGATGAAAAGATAAACACTCTGAAATTCGACGTTCAGAATATGAGCGACGGTCTGGGAGCTGACTGGCATCCTTCTGACGTTACTCACACAAAAGCTGCAATAACTCTTTCCGACGCTATCACCGAGCTTTACGGCTGGGAGCAGAATGAGGATTACGAGCTGACCGTACCCGAAAAGCCGTCCGATGAACCGACCGACGAGCCTACAGATGAGCCCACAGACGAGCCGACCGATGAGCCGACTGATGAGCCCACAGACGAGCCTACAGACGAGCCGACCGATGAGCCGACCGACGACGAGCCTGCTGACGAGCCTGCCGATGAGCCGACCGACGACGAGCCTGCTGACGAGCCTGCCGACAAGGAAGATGAAAAGCCTGCCGACAGCAACCCTGCTACAGGTCACGCAAGCACCGCTGCTCTTGCAGTTCTGGGAGTATCGGCAATGCTGGCTCTCAAAAAGCGCAGAGGCTAATTAAATACGAATATTATTATGACTGTCCGCCTTAAAACAGCGGACAGTTTTTTTGTTTGCGGCAAGAGTTCACGGGACTGTGTTTGTCCGTCACACAAACACAGTCGTATTTCACAAACGTACACAAAAAATTAACACAAATTTAGCCGAATTGCACATTGACGAAACACACAAAAATATATATAATAAATAGGTGATTATTTTTAATATAAGGGGATTGAGTGCATTGACAAAAGTTGTTAAATTCGGTGGCAGCTCGCTGGCAAGCGCCGAACAGTTCAAAAAGGTAGGGGATATTATCCACGCTGAGGATTCACGCCGCTATGTGGTTCCTTCCGCTCCGGGTAAAAGATTCACTGCCGATACAAAGGTGACGGATATGCTCTACGGCTGCTATGACCTGGCGGCTAAGGGCAAGAATTTCGACAAGGAATTTGAACTTATCAAGGAAAGATATTACGGTATTATAAACGACCTGGGTCTCTCCCTTTCGCTGGAGGACGAGTTCACCACTATCAAAGCCTGCTTTATCGGCAAGGCAGGACGTGACTATGCTGCTTCAAGAGGCGAATATCTCAACGGTATCGTTCTGGCTAAATATCTGGGTTATGAGTTTGTTGACGCTGCCGACGTTATTTTCTTCAACGATTCGGGCGTGTTTGACGCTGAGCGCACAAACGAGGCTCTTTCCGCAAGACTTGCAAAGATAGAAAGAGCTGTTGTTCCGGGATTTTACGGCTCTATGCCCAACGATACTATCAAGACCTTTTCAAGAGGCGGTTCGGACGTAACAGGCTCTATCGTTGCCGCTGCCGTTAATGCTGACCTCTATGAAAACTGGACAGACGTTTCGGGATTCCTTATTGCCGACCCAAGGATCATTCCCGACCCTCTGCCTATCACAACTATCACCTACAAGGAGCTGAGAGAGCTTTCTTACATGGGCGCTACCGTTCTTCATGAGGACGCTATTTTCCCTGTGCGCAAGGCAGGTATACCAATAAACATCAAGAACACAAACGCTCCTCTCGACCACGGTACAATGATCGTTGAGAGCACCTGTCAGAAGCCGCCTTTCACCATTACGGGTATCGCAGGAAAGAAGGGCTTTACTGTAATCAATATCGAAAAGGATATGATGAACAGCGAGCTTGGCTTCGGAAGAAAGGTTCTTGAAGTGTTTGAAAAGAACGGTATCTCTTTTGAGCATATGCCTTCGGGTATCGACACCATGAGCGTTATCGTTCATCAGGAGGAGTTTGAGCCTAAGGAGCAGGAGATAATGAGCGGTCTGCACAGAAACGTTCACCCCGACTGCATCGACATTGAGTCCGACCTTGCGCTTATCGCCATTGTGGGCAGAGCCATGAAGTCCAACAGAGGTACTGCCGGCAGGATCTTCTCCGCTCTTGCACACGCTCATGTTAACGTAAAAATGATCGACCAGGGCTCCAGCGAGCTCAATATCATTGTCGGCGTTGAGGAAAAGGACTTCGACGCTGCCGTTAAGAGCATTTATGAGATATTTGTTGTTCACCAGCTGTGATAAATTCTGCCGTGCCGCTTTTTTAAGCGGTGCGGCAGTTTGCGCTTGTTCGGCGGCGCTCCTTGTCAACTTGACAATAGGGCGATTATGAAGTATAATTAATGTATATTTAAAAAGGAAGGACTGTTTTTTATGGGTTTGACACTTACTGAAAAGATCTTGAAAAACCACTTGGTCGACGGAGATTTCGTAAAGGGACAGGAAATCGGCATCAAGATCGACCAGACGCTTACTCAGGACGCCACAGGAACTATGGCTTATCTGGAATTTGAGGCTATGGGAGTTCCTCGTGTAAGAACTGAGCGCTCGGTGGCTTACATTGACCACAATACTCTCCAGTCAGGCTTTGAAAACGCAGACGACCACCGCTTTATCGGCTCGGTCGCAAAAAAACACGGCATTTATTTCTCAAGACCCGGCAACGGAATCTGTCATCAGGTTCACCTTGAACGTTTCGGCGTTCCCGGAAAGACTCTTATCGGTTCGGACAGCCACACTCCTACAGGCGGCGGAATCGGTATGATCGCTATCGGCGCTGGCGGACTTGACGTTGCTGTTGCTATGGGCGGCGGAGCTTATTACATCACCTACCCGAAGGTAGTGAAGGTAAACCTTACAGGAAAGCTTTCTCCATGGGTAGCCGCTAAGGACGTTATCCTTGAAGTGCTGAAAAGACTTTCGGTAAAGGGCGGCGTAGGCAAGGTCATCGAGTACACAGGCGAGGGCGTAAAGACTCTTTCCGTTCCCGAAAGAGCTACTATCACAAACATGGGCGCAGAGCTTGGAGCTACAACTTCTATCTTCCCGTCTGACGAGATAACTCTGGAATTTCTGAAGGCTCAGGACAGAGCCGACGTATGGACAGAGCTTAAAGCTGACGACGACGCTGTTTACGACGAGGTAGTTGATATCGACCTTTCAAAGATCGTTCCTATGGCAGCCTGTCCTCACTCACCTGACAATGTCAAGACCTGTGAGGAGATCGGCAAGCTGAAAATAGATCAGGTTTGTATCGGTTCATGCACAAACTCTTCATTCATGGATATGATGAAGGTGGCTTATATACTCAAGGGCAAGACTGTTCACCCCGACGTTTCGCTGGCTATCGCTCCCGGCTCAAAGCAGGTGCTTAATATGCTGGCTCAGAACGGCGCACTTTCTATTATGATAGACGCAGGCGCAAGAATACTTGAATCGGCTTGCGGTCCTTGTATCGGTATGGGTCAGTCGCCTAACTCAAAGGGTGTTTCGCTGAGAACCTTCAACAGAAACTTTGAGGGACGTTCGGGCACAAAGGACGGTCAGATATATCTGGTATCACCCGAGCTGGCTGCTGTTTCGGCTCTTACGGGCTATCTAACAGACCCAAGAACTCTTGGCGATATGCCTGAATTCAAGCTGCCTGAGCAGTTTACTATCAACGACAACATGGTTGAGCCTCCTGCTCCCGTGGAGGAAATGGACAAGGTGGAGATTCTGAGAGGTCCAAACATCAAGCCTTTCCCCGAGACTACTCCGCTGGACGAGTCTATCGAGTGCAAGGTATCGCTTAAAGTGGGCGACAACA